>JALEPO010000003.1 GCA_022768695.1 Clostridia bacterium | reverse complement strand
ATTATGTAACAGAAAGGATATATTATGGATACAAAAAACATACAAATAGCCTATATAGGCGGCGGAAGCCGCGGCTGGGCATGGGGACTTATGAGTGACCTTGCAGGTCAGGATATTCTCGAAGGTACAGTCCGTCTTTATGACATTGACCGCGATGCGGCTTATGCAAACGAAATAATAGGCGACAAAGTACAGTATGCTGAGGGCGCAAAAAGCGCATGGCATTACAAGGCTGTTGATTCATTAGCGGAAGCGCTTACCGGCGCGGATTTTGTTGTATTGTCAATTCTCCCCGGCACTTTTGACGAGATGGAATCGGATGTACATACTCCTGAAAAATACGGGATTTATCAGTCCGTCGGTGACACTGCCGGTCCGGGAGGACTTGTACGCGCGCTTCGCACAATCCCTATGTACGTTGAAATCGCAAATGCGATCAAGGAATTTTCACCCGAGGCATGGGTAATTAATTATACAAATCCTATGACTCTCTGTGTACAGACTCTTTATGAGGTATTTCCGCAAATTAAAGCATTCGGCTGCTGCCATGAGGTATTCTCAACTCAGGAGCTGCTAATCAGCGCATTGGAAGAATTACGCGGAATTACAGACGTAAAACGAAGCGATATAAATGTAAATGTTCAGGGTATTAATCATTTTACATGGCTGTCTGACGCATGGTATAAAAATATAAATCTCATAGATGTATACCGTGAATTCTGTGATAAGTATTATGAAACAGGATATATAAAGGATGAATCAAATCATTGGATGAACAGCTCATTCGCCTGCGCTCAGCGAGTTAAATTTGACTTGTTCAAGCGTTACGGCTCAATCGCCGCAGCCGGCGACCGTCACCTTGCGGAATTTATGCCCGGTAAGATGTATCTTGCCGATCCTGATACTGTACATGAGTGGATGTTTGGCTTGACAACCGTAGAATGGCGAAAAGACGACTTAAAGAAACGTCTTGAAAAAAGCAAAAAGCTTATTAGCGGCGAGGAAAAGTTTGAAATCAAGAAAACAGGCGAAGAAGGCGTACATATGATGCAGGCAATCTGCGGAGAAAGAACGCTTGTTTCAAATGTAAATCTGCCTAATATTGGTCAGGCTCCCGATCTTCCCATGGGTGCGGTGGTAGAAACAAACGCTGTTTTCCGTCACAATACGGTAACTCCGCTTTGCGCCGGAAAAATGTCAAACGAAATCGGAGCTATGGTTTCAAGACACGTTAAAAATCACCAAACAATATTAAAGGCGGCACTTACAAAAAATAAAGACCTTGCCTTTACAGCATTCATTAACGATCCCCTTGTTACCTGCTCATACAAGGATGCAAAGGTACTGTTTGATGAAATGCTCCAAAATACCAAAAAATATCTTCCCGGCTGGGAAATTTAATTAAAATAAGGAGCTATTGCGTTAAATGGCGCATGGGGCTGCTTGATTTTAGATGCAGAACGAAAAGAACACACCGGGGCGGCGTACTTTTGTACTACGAGTGGTGTGTTCTTTTCGTAGACGCTTGGTTTTATGCCATACGTCGGTCTGCGCTAAAAGCAACAGTCCTTTAACATTTACCCGCACTTTTGCACACTTCAGCAACAGGACATATTTCGCATTTAGGATTTCTCGCCGTGCATACCGCTCTGCCATGATACACAAACTGGTGGCATAATCTGAGCTGATAATCAGGCGGCACTATTTTCTTTAAATCCATTTCCACCTTTGTCGGGTCATCATTTGATGTAAGACCTATTCTTTTTGCAATTCTTTTACAGTGAGTATCCACCACAACCGCAGGTTTGCCGAATATATCGCCAAGCACAAGATTGGCGGTTTTTCTGCCCGTTCCTGCAAGGCTTGTAAGATCCTCCATTGTGTCCGGTACCTCGCCGCCGTACGCCTCAATCAGTCGCTGACAGCACAGAATAATATTTTTCGCTTTATTTCTATAAAATCCCGCAGACTTAATATCCTCGCAAAGCTCGGTATAATCCGCATTTGCAAAATCTTCAACCGTTCTGTACTTTTTAAACAACGTTTCCGTAACTATATTCACCCTCGCATCTGTACACTGTGCCGAAAGCTGTGTTGCTATAAGCATTTCAAGCGGATTTGAATAATTCAGCGAGCATTTAACCTCCGGATATGCGGCATCAAGAAGCGGTATAAGCGCGGCAACCCGTTCCTTTTTTGTCATATTTTCATTACCTCTTTTATTAATATTTTCGTTTATCTGCTTATATTATACATTTTTCACTGTAAATTTGCAATAAAAGGCTTGCACTTTTTGTAAATAAATTATATAATAATTATCGGAATAATTTTTATGAAAGGAAAAATAAATAAATGGAAAACTACGAGAAGATGAAATCCTTTGACCCTGAGGTTTATGAGGCTATTCAGAAGGAAACAAACAGACAGAAGAATAAGATTGAGCTTATCGCTTCTGAAAACTTTGTATCAGAAACTGTTATGGAAGCAAACGGCTCTCCGCTGACAAACAAATACGCTGAAGGTTATCCCGGCAAGCGTTACTACGGCGGCTGCGAATTTGTTGACGTTGTCGAAAATCTTGCTATCGAGCGCGCAAAGAAGATTTTCGGCGCTGAATATGCCAATGTACAGGCTCATTCAGGCGCACAGGCTAATATGGCTACTTTCTTTGCGCTTTTAACACCCGGTGATACTGTTCTTTCAATGAGCCTTGCGCACGGCGGACATCTTAGCCACGGTTCACCTGTAAATATGTCAGGTAAGTATTTCAATATTGTTCCTTACGGCGTTACAGAAGATACAAATGTTATAGATTATGATGAGGTAAGACGTATAGCTCTTGAATGCAAGCCTAAGCTTATTCTTGCAGGCGCTTCAGCATATCCAAGAACTATTGATTTTGAGAAGTTCGCTGAAATCGCAAAAGAAGTAGGCGCATATTTCATGGTTGATATGGCTCATATTGCAGGTCTTGTTGCCGCAGGATGTCATCCTTCACCGATGCCTTATGCAGACGTGGTTACCACAACTACTCATAAGACTCTTCGCGGTCCCAGAGGCGGTCTTATCCTTACAAATAATGAGGAAATTGCTAAAAAAATTAACAAGGCTATATTCCCCGGTATTCAGGGCGGCCCTCTGATGCACACAATAGCTGCTAAGGCTGTATGCTTCAAAGAAGCTCTTGAGCCAAGCTTTAAGGAATATGCCAATCAAGTAGTTAAAAATGCCAAGGTTCTTGCCGACACACTTATTTCCGAAGGATTTAAGCTTGTTTCGGGCGGTACTGACAATCATCTGATGCTTGTTGATTTGACAGAAACGGGCGTTACAGGTAAGGAAGCTGAAAAAATGCTTGATGAAGTCGGCATTACAGTCAATAAGAATGCTATTCCGTTTGATACAAAAAGTCCGTTTATTACAAGCGGTATCAGAATAGGTACTCCGGCATCAACCTCACGCGGCTTTAAAGAGGAGGATATGGTTGAGGTTGGTAAGCTTATCGCTCTTACAATCAAGGATTTTGATAACAGTGCTGATGAAATAAGAAAACGTGTTCAAGCTCTTTGCGACAAGCATCCTTTATATTAAGAAAATTTTACGGATTCTGAAATTTTTTTCAGAATCCGCTTTTTTTCTCTTGACAAATGCATTTTTCTATGTTATTATATAGTAGTTGTATGGCCCGTTGGTCAAGCGGTTAAGACTCCGGCCTCTCACGCCGGCAACGAGGGTTCGATTCCCTCACGGGTCACCACATAAAAATCCGAGCTTTAAAGCGCGGATTTTTTTTATTGACACTTACAATCAATATCACGGAAACAATGTGGTCTGTCCAATTTATTGACAGCTTAAGCACTGAAATTCATATTACAGAGTTTGAATAGCGCAAATCCATACATCAAAGAACTCCGGCGCACGCGCCGGAGTTCTTCTGTTTTTGAATTTTTAATTTTTATTCGCCGACTGCTTCATCTGTATTTGAAGGCTTTACAACCGTTTTTCTCGGCTCGGCATGAATAACGCCGCGCGGACATTTACGGGCACAAGCGCCGCAGTTTTTACACTTGTCATAATCAATAACAGCGTGATTGTCAATGACGTGAATAGCGTCAAAGGCACACGCTTTTTCGCAAAGCTTACAGCCTATGCAGCCTTTTTTGCAGTACTGATTTACGTATTTGCCCATTTCAGGATTTGAGCAAAGCACCCAATGACGTGTATCCTTCGGAACAAGCTTAATCAAGCCTTTCGGACATTCCCTTATACATTTTCCGCACGCCTGGCAAAGCTCGTCATCAACAACCGCCACTCCGTCCTTAATGCTTATCGCGCCAAACGGACAGACCGAAACGCAATGTCCAAGTCCAAGACAGCCGCTTTCACACTTTTTTGCGCCGCCGGCAAATTTTGCCGCAGCTATACAGTCCTCAATTCCCTTATACTCGAATTTGTACACAACCGATGCGCAGTCACCGCCGCACATAACTCTCGCCACACATTCCTTTACTTCGCCTGCCTTAACGCCCATAATATCTGCAATCTGATTGGCAACCGCGCTTTTTCCAACGGTACAGCCGTTTACGGGCGCACCGCCCTGTACAACCGCTTCCGCATAGGCGCTGCAGCCTG
>JALEPO010000143.1 GCA_022768695.1 Clostridia bacterium | reverse complement strand
TTTTTTGTTCACAAATTTATGCATAACAAAACATATAATTACAAATGATAAAAACAACATTAGGCAAAAAAGGATTGTGAAGCTATGAAAAATAAAATGACAAACGAAGAATACAATCAATATGTAAAGAAAAAAACTCCTGACTCAAAGATTTTTACAAACTGTATCAAAGCATTTATTTTCGGAGGAATAATATGCGTAATAGGTCAGCTTATCATGAATTTTTTTATGAATACAGTAAAGCTTGACAAAGAAAACGCATCCACAGCAACATCAATCGTTATGATTTTTCTCGGTGCGTTACTGACCGGTCTTGACATTTACCCAAAAATAGCAAAGCATGCCGGCGCCGGAACAATTGTTCCAATAACAGGATTTGCAAACTCCGTAGTTTCGCCGGCACTGGAAGCGAAAACAGAAGGCTTTGTACTCGGAGTAGGAGCAAAAATATTCACAATAGCAGGACCTGTTATTTTATATGGCATTCTCGCGTCTGTAATTGCCGGGATATGTTATTATTTTCTTCCTATATAAGTAGAAACACATCTGCTGCGCCGTTATAAAACAATTATTATAAAATTTAACAAAAAATATTGACAAATCATAATAATAGTATTATAATATAAATTAATTTAAAACCGCTGAAGCAGAAAAAAGTCAGATAACAGTCTTTTCGAGCGAGTGGATTACGGTGTGAGTTCCACAAAGACTAACTGAGCAATATGGGCTGCTGAGGGCAGTGTCAAATGCACTGACGTAAGACTTGCGTGAGAAGTCGGGGGTATGTTGGTACCCTGCTGAGTGTGCAGCTGTAATAAGCTGTGAATCAAGGTGGCATCGCGGATATAATTTGTATGTATTCGTCCTTGACAGATAGTATAATTCTGTCAGGGACGTTTTTGTTTACAAAAAATTCCTTTGACGGAAAAATCAAAGGGATTTTTTCTTTTTAGGAGGTCACAAGAATGATTTATTCACCGTCTATTTCAAAAGTAAAAGAAATTGCAGACAGCGGCAAATATAATATAGTGCCTGTAAGCTGCGAAATCCTTTCAGACATCTGCACACCTATCGAAGCGCTGCGGATACTGAAAAATGTATCAAATCACTGCTATATACTTGAATCTGTCGTTGACAACGAAAAATGGGGACGGTACACATTTTTAGGCTTCGATCCCAAGCTTGAAATTACCTGTTCCGACGGAAATATCAGAGTCGGAGATGTAAGCTTTAAAACGGATAATCCTACAAAGCAGATAAGAGAAATTTTATCGGAATACAAAAGCCCGAAATTCGATTATCTCCCCTCCTTTACCGGCGGACTTGTGGGATATTTCTCCTACGACTATCTCGGCTACAGCGAACCGACAGTACGGACAAAGGTCAGTGATACAGAAAATTTCAAGGATGTCGATTTAATGCTTTTTGATAAGGTTATTGCCTTTGATAATTTTCGCAATAAAATAATACTTATTGTAAATATACCGCTTGAGGAACCGGAAATCGGATATAACAAAGCGATATTTGAACTGAACAAATTAAAGGAGCTGCTTACCGGGGGGCAAAAAAAGAAAGAGGATGCCGGACATCTGACCGGCGATGTTACAGCGCTGTTTTCAAAGGAAGAATATTGCGGCATGGTAGAAAAAGCAAAGCAATATATAAAGGAGGGCGACATATTTCAGATTGTTCTTTCAAACCGTCTGAGCGCGCCCTTTGAAGGAAGTCTGCTGAATACTTATCGAGTTTTAAGAACGCTGAATCCGTCACCGTATATGTTCTACTTCTCCGGCACTGATGTCGAGGTGGCAGGAGCATCGCCTGAAACTCTTGTAAAGCTTGAGGACGGTGTGCTTCATACCTTCCCCTTAGCCGGAACAAGACCCAGAGGAAAGACAGACGACGATGACATTGCTCTTGAAAAGGAATTGCTTGCAGACGAAAAGGAGCTTGCAGAGCATAATATGCTTGTGGATTTAGGAAGAAACGATTTGGGAAGAATCAGCAAATTCGGCACTGTTGAAGTTGAAAAGCTCCACAGCATAGAGCGTTATTCCCATGTAATGCATATTGGTTCAACAGTTCGCGGTGAAATCAGAGATGAATTTGACGCTTTGGACGCTGTAAGCGCAGTACTTCCGGCCGGAACACTTTCCGGAGCGCCAAAAATAAGAGCGTGTCAGCTAATCGGCGAGCTTGAAAATAACAAAAGAGGCATTTACGGCGGAGCAATCGGATATATAGATTTTTCCGGAAATCTTGACACCTGTATTGCAATAAGAATAGCATACAAAAAAAATGGCAAGGTTTTTGTAAGAAGCGGCGCGGGAATTGTTTACGATTCTGTTCCCGAAAAGGAATATCAGGAATGTATCAATAAAGCGGCTGCAGTCATTAACGCATTAAAATCAGCTGAGGAGGCGGACTTATGATTCTTTTAATAGATAATTACGACAGCTTTTCATATAATCTTTATCAGCTTATCGGAGCAATAAATCCCGATATAAAGGTTATACGAAACGATGAAATGTCAATTGATGAAATAAAAGCGTTAAAGCCGGACAGAATTATTCTCTCACCCGGTCCCGGTCGTCCTGAAAACGCAGGCATTATTATTGAAGCAGCAAAAACGCTTGCAAAAGAAATCCCCACTTTGGGAGTGTGTCTTGGGCATCAGGCTATATGTGCCGCTTACGGAGCAAATGTTACATATGCAAAACAGCTTATGCACGGGAAACAATCTGATGTTAAGACTGACAGTAATTGTATTCTCTTTAAAAACTGCCCCGAAACAATGAAGGTAGCAAGATACCATTCTCTTGCGGCAGAAAAAGACACCATTCCCGATTGTCTTGAGGTTACGGCAGTTACAGATGACGGTGAGATTATGTCGGTTCAACATAAGGATTTCCCGATTTACGGTGTTCAGTTTCACCCCGAATCCATTATGACACCCTTCGGAAAACAAATGCTTGAAAATTTTATAAATATAGGAGGCTAAAACAATGATTAAAGAAGCGATTATGAAAATAGTTGATAAGCAGGATTTGACATATGATGAGGCATATGCGGTTATTAATGAAATTATGAGCGGTCAGACCACTCCTACACAAAATGCGGCTTTTCTTGCAGCTCTTTCCACAAAAAGCACAAAGGCTGAAACCATTGATGAAATAACAGGCTGCGCTGCGGCTATGCGTGACCACGCAACAAAGGTTGAAACTGACATGGATTTGCTTGAAATAGTCGGCACAGGCGGCGACGGCGCACACAGCTTCAACATTTCAACAACAACAGCAATCGTTTCAGCATCAGCCGGCTTAAAGGTGGCAAAGCACGGAAACCGCGCCGCGTCCTCTAACTGCGGAACAGCGGATTGTCTTGAGGCACTTGGTGTTAATATCAATCTTGAGCCGCAAAAGTGTATTGAGCTTTTAAATGAGGTGGGCTTCTGTTTCTTCTTTGCGCAGAAATATCATACATCAATGAAATATGTGGGACCAATCAGAAAAGAGCTGGGTATCCGAACTGTATTTAATATTTTGGGTCCTCTTACCAACCCTGCCAGTCCGAAAAGACAGCTGCTCGGCGTATATGATGAATCACTCGTTGGGCCTCTTGCACAGGTTTTAATGAAGCTTGGAGTAAATAGGGGTATGGTTGTATACGGTCAGGATAAGCTTGATGAAATTTCTCTTTGTGATGCAACTACAGTTTCGGAATTTTCAAACGGGTGGTTCAGAAACTACGAGATAACACCGGAGAAGTTCGGATTTGAAAGATGCAAAAAATCTGACCTTGCAGGCGGAACTCCTGAGGAAAATGCTAAAATTTTACGTTCAATACTAAGCGGCGAAAAAGGTCACAGAAGAAACGCTGTCTTAATGAACGCAGGTGCGGCTCTTTGTATCGGAGAAAAAGCGGATACCTTAGAAAACGGCATAAAGCTTGCAGCAGAACTTATTGATTCAGGTAAGGCTATGAATACACTTGAAAAGCTTATCACTTTTTCAAATAAATGAGGTGCAGACTATGACAATACTCGATGAATTAGCTGAATTTGCACACAGGCGCGTAAACTCAGCAAAAGAAAAAATATCACTTGACGAAATAAAATCAAAATCGGAAGCGCTGCCGAAAGATAACTATGAATTTGAAAAATCATTGAAAAAATCCGATATTGCCTTTATATGCGAATGTAAAAAGGCTTCCCCGTCAAAGGGACTGATTGCACCGGATTTTCCTTATCTGGAAATTGCAAAGGATTATGAGTCCGCAGGCGCGGACTGCATATCGGTATTAACAGAGCCGAGCCGCTTTTTAGGCAGCGACGATTATCTGAAGCAAATTGCCCAGACAGTTTCAATCCCTTGTCTTAGAAAGGACTTTACGGTAGATGAGTATATGATTTATGAAGCGAAAATACTCGGCGCAAAGTCTGTTCTGCTTATTTGCTCAATTCTTGATAAGACGCAGATAAAGGATTACATAAAAATATGCGATACTCTTGGTATTTCAGCGTTAGTCGAGGCGCATGACGAAAACGAGGTAAAAATCGCCATTAACGCAGGCGCAAGAATAATCGGTATAAACAACCGTAATTTAAAGGATTTTACTGTCGATACAGAAAACAGCAAAAGAATGCGTGAGCTTGTTCCTCATAATATTATATTTGTTTCGGAAAGCGGTGTAAAATCGGCTGATGATGTAAAACTTCTCCGCGAAATTGGCGCTGACGCAGTACTGATTGGCGAAACTCTTATGCGTGCTGAAAACAAAAAAGAAAAGCTATCCGAGCTAAGAGGTGCGCTATGACAAAAATAAAATTGTGCGGTATGAAAAGGCACTGTGATATAGATTACGCAAATGAGCTTATGCCCGATTATATCGGATTTGTATTTGCCCCGAAAAGCAAAAGATATGTAACCTTTGATGAAGCGAAAAAACTAAGACTGCAGTTAAATAATGGTATTACTCCTGTAGGTGTATTTGTTGACGAAACACAAAAAAACATTGAAATTCTTGTCAAACAAAATATTATAAGCGTCATTCAGCTGCACGGCAGTGAGGACAACGAATATATTAAAAAGCTGCGCACAAAAGTAGATTGCCCTATCATAAAAGCGTTTCATATTGAAAGTGAATACGATATTAGAGAAGCGGAAAAATCGGAAGCTGACTTCATTATGCTTGATTCCGGCGGCGGAACGGGAAAAGCCTTCAAACATTCGCTTATTGGAAAGCTCGACAGAGATTTTTTTCTCGCAGGCGGTCTTGATTCAGAAAATGTCTATGACGCAATCTTGACATATCAGCCTTACGCGGTTGATGCAAGCTCCTCTCTTGAAACAGATGGGGCAAAAGATAAAAAGAAAATGGCAGCTTTTGTTGAAGCTGTAAGATATGGAAAGGACGAAAACAGATGACAAATTCAAAGGGAAGATTTGGTATTCATGGCGGTCAGTATATCCCTGAAACACTGATGAACGCAATTACTGAGCTTGAAGAAGCTTATGAATACTATAAAAATGATGATGAATTTAACAAGGAGCTTACATCGCTCTTTAATGAATACGCAGGCAGACCGTCAGGTCTTTACTATGCAGAAAAAATGACAAAGGACTTAGGCGGTGCAAAAATTTATCTCAAGCGCGAAGATTTGAACCACACAGGCTCACATAAAATCAATAATGTTTTAGGTCAGGCATTGCTCGCAAAAAAAATGGGCAAAACACGTCTGATCGCCGAAACAGGCGCAGGTCAGCACGGTGTTGCAACCGCAACTGCAGCAGCCCTTATGAATATGGAGTGTGTTGTATTTATGGGCGAAGAGGACACAAAACGTCAGGCACTCAATGTTTACAGAATGAAGCTGCTTGGCGCAGAGGTTGTTCCCGTTACCTCAGGCACTGCCACACTCAAGGACGCTGTATCCGAAGCTATGCGCGAATGGACAAAACGCATAGCTGATACACATTACTGTCTTGGCTCCGTTATGGGACCGCATCCCTTCCCTACCATTGTCCGTGATTTTCAGTCAGTAATTTCAAAAGAAATCAAAGCGCAGATTATAGAAAAGGAACATCGACTGCCCGATGCTGTAATCGCCTGTGTTGGCGGAGGTTCAAACGCAATAGGAAGCTTTTATCACTTTATTGAAGATAAAAATGTAAAGCTCATAGGATGCGAAGCTGCAGGCAGAGGAATTGATACCTTTGAAACAGCCGCTACAGTTGATACCGGAAAAGTCGGTATTTTTCATGGAATGAAATCTTATTTCTGCCAGGACGAATATGGTCAGATTGCCCCGGTTTATTCAATATCAGCAGGTCTTGACTATCCGGGAGTTGGACCGGAGCACGCAAATCTGTATGATACGGGCAGAGCGGAATATGT
>JALEPO010000141.1 GCA_022768695.1 Clostridia bacterium | reverse complement strand
CTTCTTCGGCTTTTTATATTCCAATACTTCGTTTACATCTGGTACGGAAATAACACGTTCGCTTTTTATGCGGAACACAACTGTTCCGTGAGAATTTACGGTTATGCTTATGTTCTCTGTAACTTCCATATCGCAATGTTCACACAAATTGCGTATAGAAAGAATTTTGCCGCACATTCCCGCGTCTTTTAAAAGTAAATTCATATCAAGCGGCTGTTCGCTTCTGTTAAGAAATGCTATTGCTTTTTCGTTACTATCGGAAAGCTCCTTGACCCATATTTCACCGAGCAGCTTATCTTTTTTAAATTCTTTTATAACATAAGCCTGCTTGCAAGCCTTATCCTGATTTATCGCTATAAGCTCATTGTTTTTCAATATTTCGAGTGTGCTGTCTGATATTTTTGTAAGGTCGCAGCCTATCATCAACGGTGTTGACATCATACACCACATAGCAAAATGTGTTTTTTCTTCTTCAATGCTCATACCGTTACCGAGCTGCATCATATCAAGGTCATTTGTGTGTGAGGGAGAACAGAATTTTCTGAGCGGTTTAATATTGTCAATCTGATTGATTACCGAGTTGAAATCGGGAGTTATATCCGCACCCGTCCGCCACGAGTCTGCAATCTCCGCCGCCCATTCGCCCGGAAAGTGCCATCGGCAAATATTATACACAATACATCTTCCCGTACGTTCTCTTATATCGTCTATGATTTTTGAGATTTTTGTGTACTGTTCCTTTTCATCAAGTCCCAAATTCAAGCCGCCGCACCAATCCACTTTAATGAAATCAAAGCCGAAGTCCTCAAAGTACATTTTTAAATCTTGTTCCTCGTGATTATACAGACCAACATTATTTCCGTTTTCGCCCTCGTTATCATAATAGTGTCCGCAGGTTTTATCACCGCCGTCGGAATAAATACCCGCTTGTAAGCCATTTTGATGTGCGTAATCTGCGATTACCTTTATTCCGTTAGGGAAACGCTCCTTGTGAAACTGCAAAACTCCGTTTTTATCACGTCCGCCGAAAAAGCCGTCGTCAATATTAAAATATGTATAGCCGTATTTATCAAGTCCTGTTGCTTTTAATGCGTCTATTTGTGCTTTCAGACTTTCTTCTGTTATATTCGTCCTGAAACAATTCCAAGACGCCCAACCCATTATTGGTGTTTTTCTGTATAGCTGTTCCATAAGTTTTCCTCCGATTTATTGTGCGTATATTTGCGCTATTGCGGTTCCTGCCGCTGTTCCAACTTCATTATACGCGTCTTGATGGAAGTGGTATTGGTCTTTCATTGATGACTGATATTCCAAGAGCGAACCTACTGCATAAACATTCTCATTTTCCTGTGCAAGCTCACCCTGCGCACCGTGAATTGCAACATATGCCGCATCGTGTGTACCGTCCGCATCATCACCGTTATAATGTCCTGTCTGCACAATAAACATATCAGTAACACCGACTTCTTTCATGTAGTCAAACACCGCAAGCGTGCCGCTCTTATATCCGTCAACCGACTGACTGCCTGTTTGCAGTTTATCTCCGTCGGCTTCGCCTTGCACCCATACCATAAAGATATGACCTATTTCATATCCGTTTTCTTCAAGATATGTCTTTGCGGCTGTAAGTCTTGACTGCGCTTCATTTCTAACTGTTGCCCCATTCCAATAACCGAGGTTTGTTCCTCCTCGTGAACACTGTACACCAACTATCGGCGTACCTGTCTGATTGTAATAGCTTTCCATAAGCGCAGAAACCATATCGCCGCTTCGTCTATCCTCGCCTGCGCCGCTGTTATCATTTACAGCAGTATTGTTCTCCAGCTTTCCAAACGGACCAGTGATATTAAACAGCATATTCGGCTCGGTTACACTTCTAAATTCATATCCGTGTCCGACAGGGCAGAAAACAGCGTCCTCATATTCACCGCGACCTGCCATATTTGATTGTCCCATAAATACGGCAAGGTCAACCTTTTTTGTTTCTGCTGAAATATTTGTTGTTTTATTTTTAGACATAAGCCATTCAATAACGCCCGACTGTGCCGTTTTGTCCTGAATATTACTGCTTTCTCCGTAAATCTCGCTGTACTCGGCATTTTTTGCTCCTGCACTTATCAGTGCCTTAATCATATTTCTTGCGTTTTCTGTTTCCTCGCTTCCGTTAAATGCCATAATCGCCGCGTTTGTATCTGCTATTGCCTGTGCCTTTGACACGTCGCCCGTTCCTGAAATCGGAACAGCCGCCGCAAACGTGCCTGTTTCAAGCAAGTCATAGCAAGCGTTCGCGCCCTCGCCGTAACCTGCAATATAAATTCTGTCGCTGTCCGCGTTTTCAATACTCTGTGCAAGCTCTGATACAATATCTCTCATATCTGTCCACGCGCTGCCTGACGGACACTGCGGCGCAATAAGAATACAGTCTGTTTCTGATTTTTCTATTTCATAAAACATATATTGAGCATTATAAAGCTGACTTTCGTTATCATTTCCTTTTCTTGTTTCTCCGTGCAGGTATACAAGAACAGGAATATTATCACTTACATTTTCAGGTACGCTAATGCGGTATGATAATTCTGTGCCGTCCTGCGCTGTATAAACTTTTTTCTCAAACGCGGGGAAGGCTGTTTCTGTATCTCCGCCTGAATTTGCCGATTTGTATGCCTTAACTGAAAGATTGTCAAGATATATACTTCTGCCTGCTGTTTTGGTTCGCTCGGATTTTATATTTACAGACGATACCGTTCCTGTTTCTGCGCCTGTTAAATTACCCGTAAATGCAGTCTGACCGATTGTAACCGTAACAGTTTTATTTAGGAAGTCAATTTCATTTATAACCTGTGTAACTCCGGCTTTCATACCGTCGTCATTGATTTTATTTATATTTATTGTCTGATTATCCGCTGTTAAATAATTGCCGACATTAAGCGATGCTTTGCTGTTATATGCGTCTATACTGCACTCGGCAATTTTATTCCCCTCGTTATCTGAAATATCATAGCTGAAAATCTGACCGCCGAGCGCGCCTATATTCAAGTCAAAAGCAACTTTTATAATATCGCCCTTTGCGGCAGGGTCAAGCGTCAGACTAATAGAGCCTGTTGTTTTTGTATTCGCGTCAAATTTGATGTTTTTATTATCCGCGTTCCATTCGGCTGTGCCTGAAACAACAGGGATATTGTTACCGCTGTTCGCCGTCTGATTTTCGTCAAAATCCCAAACCTTTGAATAAACTTCCTCCGGCGCGGCATTTGCTGCAATAAATTTCTCGGCTTCTGCTATTGAATATACTCTTGTTATGCCGCTTTCGCTGCCGCGATTTGTGCCGTCAAGACTTGACAAGTCCTTATATGTGTACGAATAATCTGTTGTTTCATAATCCATTTTTTTCATCTCGGCACATATGAATGACGCATCTAACAATGCGCTGTGCTGTGTCATATGAAGATTATCTCCGACGTGATAATTGTTTGTTATCCAATTTTCATCGCCTGTCTGCGCTTTTGCTTCATCGGTATAGAGCATTGTGTATTTGTTAAGGTCTATAAATCCGACTTCAAGCTCTTTTGCAAAATCCGAAAGAATATTGCTGTCCGATGCCTTATTATAAGTAAAGTATGTTCTATGCTGATACTTGCTGTTATAAACAGGACTTATAAGTATCGGCGTTGTACCTGCCGCCTTTGCCGCGTCAACAATAGCCTTAATATTAACTTTTGCCGTTTCAACATCTACTTTATTTGAACTGCTTACCGCATCGTTTATACCGAAATCAATAAGAACGGTATCGCCCTTTTGCATACGCTTGGATATAGCTTCAAGACATTCGCTGTTCCACGTTCCGGCAGTCGCGCTCGGCTGTCCCCAATTCGCAACCCTATATTTGTCTGAAAGGAATTTGCCAAGCTGCATACCGAAGCCTGTCATCATAATTTTATTGCTATCAAGGTCGTTTCCGTCAGCGTCTATCGGATAATAATTTGCCGACTCGCTGTCGCCTGCAACCCATATAACAGGTTTTCTGTATTGTTCGGGTACACGCACAATTTCGATTGAAGCTATACGCTCACTATTACCCTGAATATTACCGAAAGTAATATCCGCGCCTTTTTCTATATTTACAGAGGGTGCATACATTACCGCGCTTTCTGACGGTCTGTTTTGTGAGCCGTTTGAGGTAGTGTTATTTATAATTTGTACTCCCTCGCTGTAAACATCAGCGCGCACACCTCCAATGCGATATACAGTTATATCATAGAAACCTGCCGGAACATCTACTTTGATAGGTCTGCCGTCAACAGGTCTGCAACCATTGGCGTCAATACTGTAATCCACTCCGCTTAAAAGACCGTAGCCTTTTTCCGATGTATATGAATTTGCGCCTACCTTTACATAACCGTCTATATGACCGTCCTGTGTAAAGTCAAATTTATATTCGGGTACAACCGTTACTTTTGCGCCTGTTGCGTTATGTACTTTGCCGTTTTGTGCTGTTACTGTTTCGTAATTTCCGTCGCTATGATACATTCTGTAAGTATTGTTATCGTACATCTTTAAAGATGAAACATCTATATATTCCTCTGATGATGTAACTTCTATTGACGAATTTACAGACGGGTCAGGTGTCGATTGACTTACAGTTATATCACTCACTGTAATAGTTTGCACTCTGTCAATCGGCTTCATACCGTTTAAGCTGTCCCAACTCATCAGCTTTATTGTATATCCCGTAATATTATCAGGCTTTATGAAACTAAAATCACACGTTTTTGAGTTATCCGTTTCGGTAAGTATCTGCTTTAAAACACCGTTATTATCATACATTGCAGCAATAGCAACACCGTTAAAATCTTTATCAATCTCAATTATAACATTATTATCTGTCATACTCTTTTCAAGTATTTTGATATTATTTTCCCTTGCAGGCGGTGTTGTCGGATTTGTCGATACAGTTTTTAAGTTAATTACTGACGGAATATCGTCCTGTGCTTCACCTGAAATAAGCTGCGCCGCGCGGTTTGTAATTTCAGGCAGTATGTAATTTGAAAAATCAGTATAGTAGTGGTTATAGTCTTTCCACATCGCCATAAGTTCAGTTGCTTTTTCATTTGCCGCCGCGCGCGCTTCGGCTGCTGTTTTACCGTTATCAGCCGCCGCATTATACGCTGTTCTTACGTCATTTGTCATAAGATTATCGGCAATCTGACCTATATCAATAAACCCTAAAATTTTATCGTCATTCTTCCTTTCCGCATATATTTCACGGATTGCCGCGTCATAAGCGTTTGTGCGAATACCCTTAAACAGTACATTATCACTGTCATAGACTTTACCCTGAGTTGCACCGTAATTGCCTGTCGGGGTATAGCTGCCTAAAATCACATACGCGCCCATATCCTCTACTGCGTCAATATAGGCATTGTTATAGGCTTTAAACTGCTCCTTAGATGAAGTTGTATCATTCGTTCCCATACCGCTGATTGAAACAACATCACCCGGCTTTATACCGCAAAGCACATTGTTTAAAAGTCCCTCGCTGTAATACGATTTATGCTGTCTGCCTGCCTGACCGCTGTTATAAAATGCGCTGATTGTATTATTCAGTTTCGTATAGGTTGATAATGTGTTGTTAAGCGTATATGCCCAAGAGCCGTTTTGCTGAACGGTGGAATCTCCTATCGTCCACCACGCAGGTTTTGCGTTTGCTGTTCTTTCAACCTTTTCTATCGAAATTGAGTCAAGCTCACCTGCACCCGAAAGTGTTATATCAAGCACACCATCACCGAATACTGCTGTATTATAGGTGTCCGCTTCCAATGCGCTCTTTGTTCTTTCAAAGCCTGATAAGGACGAGTCGATTTTTTCACATTTAATTGTACCCTTATATTTTGCAGTAATCTTATATACTTCGCCTTTTTCAAGTTTTACTTTGAAACCGAAATCACTTCCGCTCAGCTTATCGGCATT
>JALEPO010000166.1 GCA_022768695.1 Clostridia bacterium | reverse complement strand
CATATAATGACCGAAATTACTCAACACGCGATGAAATGACAGCTTGCGTAAAGGATATGATAAAGCAGTGCCGTGAAAAGGGCATAACTCCCGTGCTTATAACGCCGAATGCGTCAGAGCATGATTATAAGCCGTCTGTGGTATGGAGCAGCTATTTAAAGGATATTGCGGTGGACACAGGCTGCACGTTAATTGACTTGTCAAAGGAAAGCTATGATTTCCTTTATTCGCTGTACGGCGACAATGCAGACAGTGCCATAACAAAGAACTTCAATCTTACCGAGGTTGGCGGAGATACGCTTCATTCTTCATATGCAGGTGCATATAAATGGGCATCAATTGTAGCACAGGGGCTGAAAGACAACGGCTTTGGCGATATTATAAATGATACTTTTAGCTATATATTTACTGATACTGCGGGAAATAAAATTACAGCAAAGGTAGAATAAGGATACATCACAAAACAAGGAGTTGCGTACTTGAAAAGCACAGCAACTCCTTACTGTTATCCGAGGGTTGATTTATAAAAATCATCTGATTTTTTGCATATTACGCAAAAATTACATTTTAAATATTGCTTTAACAATACCACTCAGACATTTTGGCATTTTCATAACAACGATTTTCATAAAACCTTCCTCCTTACCATTTAAAAAGACACAGCCAGCCTACTAACAACAATAATAATGTTTCAATAACTACCAAAACAGCTATAGGAAGAAACATTCCCGACACAATGCCCATACAAAAAGCAAGCGCCGTAAGTCCAACGGCTTTAGCACAGCCGCTCATGCAAAAATTCAACATAGAACCACGCCCTCAAATTTTATTTATATATTATAATATGTTTTCAATCTTGATATGTGATAAATTTTATTGATTTTTTTGTATTTATATAGTATAATGGAAAATAGAGATGGTATTTTAATTACTGCTGAATTTTTGATGGGAAGGAGGTATATTAATGAATCTTGGGGTTATATGGATTATTGCGATTATTGTATTTGCTGTTCTGGAAGCTGTAACATATCAGCTTATCAGTACATGGTTCGCAATCGGTTCTGTAGGCGGGCTTGTTGCATATCTGTTAGGGTTTGATTTTAATGTGCAAATGACTGTATTTTTAGCTCTATCAATAATTACTTTATGCTGTTTAAGACCGCTTTCTGTAAAAAAACTAAAGCCAAAAGGTCTGAAAACGAACACAGAAAATATTATAGGCAAAGAAGTACTTATAACTGAAACCGTAGACAACACAAAAGAATGCGGAAAAGGAAAGATTGGCGGAATGGAATGGACTGTAAGAAGTGATGATAACAGTGTTATTCCTGAAAAACAACTGGCAGTGATAGAAAAAATAGAAGGCGTGAAATTAATTGTAAAACCGAAAGGAGAATAGAATATGGTTATATTATTTATTTTTATTTTATTGGTACTTATACTTATTATTGCAAATATAAAGATTGTGCCTCAGGCACATTCGTATATTATTGAACGTTTTGGCGCATATAACGGAACGTGGGGAGTTGGATTGCACGCTAAGGTTCCTTTTATTGATAAAATAGCCAAAAAAGTAAATCTTAAAGAGCATGTTGTGGACTTTCCTCCGCAGCCGGTTATCACAAAGGATAATGTAACAATGCAGATAGATACTGTTGTGTATTATCAGATTACCGATCCAAAACTGTTTACTTATGGAGTTGAACGTCCGATGATGGCTATTGAAAATCTTACAGCAACCACCTTAAGAAATATTATCGGCGATCTTGAACTTGACGAAACACTTACATCGCGCGATACTGTAAATACAAAAATGCGTGCTATTTTGGATGAAGCTACAGATCCGTGGGGAATAAAAATTAACAGAGTAGAGCTTAAAAATATTATGCCTCCGAAAGAAATTCAGGATGCAATGGAACGTCAGATGAAGGCGGAAAGAGAACGAAGAGAGAGCATTCTTAAAGCGGAGGGTGAGAAAAAATCAGCCATTCTTCTTGCTGAAGGTGAAAAGGAATCGGCTATTCTTCGTGCTGAAGCGAAAAAACAGGCGGCAATTAAGGAAGCTGAAGGTGAAGCTGAAGCGATTCTTACTGTTCAGACGGCTGTTGCGGAGGGTATTAAAAAAATTAATGAGGCTTCTCCGTCTGAAGCGTATATTGCAATCAAATCACTTGAAAGCTTTGAAAAAGCGGCTGACGGCAAGGCTACAAAAATTATTATACCGTCGGAAATCCAAGGAATTGCTGGTCTTGCAACATCGTTTAAGGAAGTTATTGCAAACGATAAATAATTTTTTTCTTATTGAAAAAGCGAAGCTTTATCCGGCTTCGCTTTTTATATGTACTCTGTCGTACATCATTGCCATTCTGTGTGCAATTTCAACCGTATTGTCGCTTGAGTTTTTGTCTGCCACAATAATCTCGCTTGAGGGATACTTATGCAACAGTGAACGTATTGAATATTCAATATCATTCTCGCGGTTTTTGACTGTTAAAAGTACAAACGACGGTGAAATTTTTAAAACGCAGGATATTACTTCGCAGATAATGAAATATATTCCCAGAGCAACAAAAAATGAAATGACTGACCAAAAAATAATACTGTTCACAAATAAACACCTCCGCTATTTTATACAATAATAATATATGAATAAAGTTTCTATTTGGTGTGTTAGCACATAGCAAATGACTTGACAAGACAAGAAAAATTGTATAAAATAATATAAACAAAAAGAAAATTGGAGGGATAGATAATGGGACTTACACTGACTGAAAAAATTCTATCGGCGCATCTTGTTGAGGGTGAAATGATTAAAGGTTCTGAAATTGGAATCAGAATTGATCAGACTCTTACACAGGACGCAACAGGCACAATGGCATATCTTGAATTTGAAGCTATAGGTGTTCCAAGAGTAAAGACGGAACGCTCAGTTGCATATATCGACCACAACACGCTTCAAAGCGGCTTTGAAAATGCGGATGACCACCGTTTTATCGGAAGTGTCTGCAAAAAGCATGGTATATATTTCTCAAGACCGGGTAATGGTATCTGCCATCAAGTACACCTTGAAAGATTCGGTATTCCCGGAAAAACACTTATTGGTTCTGACAGCCATACACCAACCGGCGGCGGTATAGGTATGATTGCTATAGGCGCGGGTGGTATGGATGTTGCTGTTGCAATGGGCGGCGGAACATATTATATCACATGTCCGAAGGTTGTTAAGGTAGAGCTTACAGGAAAGCTTCAGCCGTGGGTTGCTGCTAAGGATGTTATTCTTGAAGTTCTTAAGAGATTATCAGTTAAGGGCGGCGTAGGCAAGGTTATTGAGTATTGCGGCGAAGGTGTAAAAACACTTTCAGTTCCGGAAAGAGCAACAATTACTAATATGGGTGCAGAATTAGGTGCAACAACATCAATCTTCCCGTCAGATGAAATTACACGCGAATTCTTAAAGGCACAGGGCAGAGAAGAAGTATTTACTCCGTTGGCAGCTGACGCTGATGCGGTTTACGATGAGGTTGTTGAAATTAATCTGAGCGAACTTGTTCCGCTGGCTGCTTGTCCGCATTCACCGGATAACGTAAAGTCAGTTGAGGAAATCGGCCCTATGAAAATAGATCAGGTTTGTATCGGTTCATGTACAAATTCATCCTTGCTTGATATGTTAAAGGTTGCCCATATTCTAAAGGGCAAGACAGTTCATCCTGACGTTTCATTGGCAATCGCTCCAGGCTCAAAACAGGTTCTTAATATGCTTGCTGAAAACGGAGCTTTGGCTATTATGATTGATGCCGGCGCAAGAATTCTTGAAAGCGCTTGCGGACCTTGTATAGGTATGGGTCAGTCGCCTAATTCAAAAGGTATTTCGCTTCGTACTTTCAACAGAAACTTTGAAGGCAGAAGTGGTACTAAAGACGGTCAGATTTATCTGGTTTCACCGGAGCTTGCTGCGGCATCAGCTTTGACGGGGGTTCTTACTGATCCAAGAACTTTGGGTGATATGCCTGAGTTTAAGCTTCCTGAAAAGTTCACAATAAACGATAATATGATAGTTCCTCCTGTTGCTCCGGAAGATATGGATTCAGTGGAGGTACTTCGCGGTCCTAACATTAAGCCATTCCCGGTTTCTGAACCATTGGCTGAAAATATTGAAGCAGGTGTGAGTCTGAAGGTCGGAGATAATATCACAACTGACCACATTATGCCTGCCGGCGCAAAGATTCTTCCTCTTCGTTCTAATATCCCGAAGATTTCAGAATACTGCTTTGCTGTATGTGATGAAAAGTTCCACGACAGAGCGCTTGAAATGGGTAAGAGCATTATTATCGGCGGTTCAAATTACGGACAGGGTTCATCAAGAGAACATGCCGCACTTGCTCCGTTGTATCTTGGAGTTAAGGCTGTAATTACAAAGTCATTCGCAAGAATACACATGGCAAACCTGATTAATGCGGGTATTGTTCCTATGACGTTTGCAAATGAAGCAGATTATGACAGAATTGACCAGATGGACGAGCTAAAAATAGAAAATATTGGCAAGCAGATTGCAGCAGGTAATACTGTTAAGGTCACAAATGTAACAAAAGGCTTTGATTTTGAAGCAGTTGTAGACTTCTCACAAAGACAAAAGGATATGCTTTACGCAGGTGGACTTCTTAATTATACAAAGCAGAATGCGTAAATAGATCTAATAAAGCGGTTTAGTTTTTTGAAACGACCCCCAAAAGTTAGCCCCAAAAACTAACTATTGGGAGGTCGTTTTTTTATGGCAAAATATAATCATGAGTTTAAGAAAAAAGTTATACAAGCATATTTGAAAGAAGTTCCCATATTACCTAAATATTGAAAAATTTTCAACTTGCGAATTTTAGTTTGACAAATGTATGTTTGCGTGATATAATTGTAATGTAATAATGCAAATGCCAATTTATGAACCGATGAAATATATAACATTGCAGATATACAAAAAAGACTGTACAAATCGGTAAAAATATGTTATAATTGTTATATTATTAACAAGGAAGTGCTGATTATGAGCGAAAATACAAAGAAAGTTCCTGCTGTAGTAATAAAACGTTTACCAAGATATTATAGATATCTTGGCGAATTATTGAAGCAGGATATAAAAAGAATATCCTCCAATGCGTTAAGTCAGAAGATGAATGTTACCGCTTCGCAAATCAGACAAGACTTCAATTATTTCGGCGGTTTCGGACAGCAAGGGTATGGATATAATGTCCAGTATCTTTATGATGAAATAGGTGATATATTAGGTCTTAATGACGGTGACACCACTGTTATAATAGGTGCCGGAAATTTAGGCAGAGCATTGGCAAATCATAACACCTTTGAAAAACGCGGATTTAAGTTAGTAGGGATATTTGATAATGATGCTGCTATTATAGGTACTATAATAAACGGAATAACAGTTAAATCAATAGACGAGATTGATAGCTTTATGAAAAATAACAGAGTTGATATAGGTATATTGACTATTCCCAAAAGCGCAGTTCAGGAAACTGCTGAACGGCTTGCAGATAACGGAATAAAGGGGATTTTGAATTTCTCATATACCGAACTTGAAATTTCTAAGGATATAGCCATAGAAAACGTTCATTTATCCGACCCGATGATGACGCTCTCATATAAAATAAAGCAGGAGAAATAACATGAAAGTAATTGCATTTGTAGGGCCGAGCGGCACAGGAAAAAGCTATAGAAGCGTTACAGTTTCAAAGCAATACGGTGCCGACGGTATTATTGATGATGGTTTGCTGATTTCTAACGGAAAAGTAATCGCGGGAACATCAGCAAAAAAAGAACATACAAAAATTGCATCTGTGAAACATGCACTGTTTATGAAGCAGTGGCATGCAGATGAAGTAAAAAAAGCGATTGCAGATTATAACATACAATGTTTAATGATTTTGGGAACCTCTGATGGAATGGTTCAAAAAATTGCGGCGCGCCTTCAGGTGCCTAAAATACAGCAATATATTAGGATTGAGGATGTTGCCACACAACAGGAAATGGAAATGGCGCACAGAATGAGAATTAATCAAGGAAAACACGTTATTCCTGTGCCTACATTCGAAATAAAAAAGGAGTTTTCGGGATATTTTTTGCATCCTTTAAGAAGATTTCAGAAAAATATGGACACTGAAATTGATACTGCTGCTGCAGATAAATCTATAGTTCGTCCTACATTCAGTTATTTGGGAGATTATACAATTTCCGATAATGTTATAGACGCAATAGCTGTACATGAAGCAGTTAAAATTGATGGTGTAAGCAAGGTGCAAAACATTAATATACGCAAAACAAAACACGGCGTACATATAGATATGACAGTTACACTTTTCTATGGTTGCAATGTATATGATACTTGTCGCAAAATCCAGCTTGCAGTAAGAAATAATATTGAAAAATATACTTCAATAAATGCAAGACGTGTCCATATATTTGTGCGGAATTTAGTATAACTGCTTATTTGCGAAAGGATGATATAAAATGGATAAGTTTGAGCTTGTTTCTGAATTTGAGCCGCGCGGTGATCAGCCGCAGGCCATTGAAACTCTTGTAAAAGGAATAAAAAACGGCGAACGCTTTCAGACTCTTCTTGGAGTTACCGGCTCAGGAAAGACATTTACAATGGCTAATATTATTGCCCAGGTAAACAAGCCTACTCTCATTCTTGCGCACAATAAAACTCTTGCAGCCCAGCTTTGCAGTGAATTTAAAGAATTTTTTCCTAATAATTGCGTTGAATTTTTTGTAAGCTATTATGACTACTATCAGCCTGAGGCATATATTCCGCAGACGGATACATTTATAGAGAAAAATGCATTAACAAATGAAGAAATAGATAAACTTCGCCACAGTGCAACCTTTGCTTTGCTGGAAAGAAAAGATGTTATAATTGTTGCCAGCGTATCATGCATATACGGTTTAGGAGATCCTGACGATTACAAAAATCTTATGCTTTCTGTTCGTGTAGGGATGCAAAAGGACAGAGAGGAGCTTTTAAAAAAGCTTGTTTCGATGCAATATGAAAGAAACGATATAAATTTTGTCAGAAATAAATTTCGTGTGCGTGGTGACGTTGTAGAGGTTTTTCCGTCAAATAACGGTGAAAACGCTATAAGAATAGAATTCTTTGGTGATGAAATTGATAGAATTTGTGAAATAAATGTTGTTACAGGTGAAATTATAGGTATGCGCCAGCACGTTGTAATTTATCCTGCTTCGCATTATGTTACTACAAATGATAAAATGATGGCTGCGCTTGCAGGAATTGAACTTGAGATGGAAGAGCAAGTCAGATATTTCAAAGAAAGAGATATGCTCATTGAGGCTCAGAGAATAGAACAGCGAACACGCTACGATTTGGAAATGATGCGTGAAATTGGTTTTTGTCAGGGAATTGAAAATTATTCAAGACATATAAGCGGACGTGCTCCCGGAAGTGCTCCATTTACGCTGCTTGATTATTTTCCGGATGATTATCTGATGATTATTGACGAATCGCATGTTACTGTTCCTCAGGTAAGAGGAATGTATAACGGCGACAGGGCAAGAAAAGAAACGCTTATAGGATATGGATTTCGTCTGCCAAGTGCTGCTGATAACAGACCATTAAAATTTGAAGAATTTGAAAATCGTCTAAATCAGGTTATATTTACAAGTGCTACCCCATCAGACTATGAAAAGGAGCACTCCTCTATAATTGCCGAACAAGTTATAAGACCGACTGGTTTATTGGATCCGGAAATCACTGTAAAGCCCACAGAGCATCAGATTGATGATTTAATAGGCGAAATACAGAGCTGCACCGAAAAAGGATTCAGAACGCTTGTTACTACTCTTACAAAACGTATGGCAGAGGATTTAACGGATTATCTGAAGGAAATCGGCATAAAGGTTACCTATATGCATTCGGATATATCAACAATTGAAAGAACAGAAATAATTAAGGATTTACGACTTGGAGTATATGATGTGCTTGTGGGAATTAATCTGCTTAGAGAAGGGTTGGATATTCCAGAGGTTGCACTCGTAGCTATTCTTGATGCAGATAAGGAAGGATTTCTGAGAAGTGAAATGTCGCTGATACAAACAATAGGACGCGCGGCGAGAAACTCAGAAGGACATGTTATATTGTATGCTGATACTATTACTCGTTCTATGCATAACGCAATGGAGGAAACAAGCCGCAGACGTTCACTCCAGCAAAAATTTAATGAGGAGCATGGAATTGTTCCTCAAACAATAAAGAAAGATATTCGAGATATTATAGAATCGCTTAAGCCGATTGAAACTGCATCAGACAAAACAAATGAAGAATATACAAAAACTATTGCAGAACTTACGAGTAAGATGTTTATTGCGGCAGAAAATCTCGAATTTGAAGAAGCAGCTATGCTTCGTGACAGAATAAGAAAGCTTGAAAAGGAAATGATGAATTAATGGAATATGAAAAAATCAAAAAAGCAGCTCAAATAATATCAGAAAAAGTACTCACTCCTGTAATTTATATGTCTGAGCATGAAGATTGGATTGAATTTATATGCTTTTGCGATGGTAAAATAACGGTGCAGGAGTTATACGATACAGAACAAATACTAAAGGATGTATTAGGTAAGGAAACAGAGCTTGTAGATATACGCGAATTTTCAGAATTTGAGCGTTTAGATATAGTAACCCAATATGAGCTTATTCATTCTGAAAATCCTTTTATTGAAAAAATGTTTACAGCATCTATGATGACTGATTATCAAAATCTTATGAATGAAAAGCGCAGTATGCTTAACAGACAGCATGAATGTGGAACATATTTTGTACAATAGAGGTGTGAAAATGATAAAAGATATAGTAATTCAGGGTGCCAGAGAGCATAACCTGAAAAATATCAGCCTTACAATCCCGCGTGAAAAGTTGGTAGTTTTAACGGGACTTTCCGGTTCAGGAAAATCCTCGCTTGCTTTTGATACTATTTATGCAGAAGGGCAAAGACGATATGTTGAATCATTGTCATCATATGCGCGAATGTTTTTAGGTCAGATGGAAAAGCCGGATGTTGATTATATTGACGGACTTTCTCCTGCAATAAGCATTGATCAAAAAACAACTTCAAAAAATCCTCGTTCAACTGTCGGAACAGTCACTGAAATTTATGATTATTTGAGACTTCTGTATGCAAGAATAGGCATACCGCATTGTCCAAAATGCGGTAAGGAAGTAAAGAAGCAATCAATAGACCAAATAGTTGATAACGTACTTTCCTTAGGTGAAGGAACAAGATTACAAATACTTGCTCCTGTTGTGCGAGGAAAAAAAGGCGAGCATAAAAAAGTATTTGAAAACGCTAAAAAAAATGGCTATGTCCGTGTAAGAGTCGATGGCGAAATGTATGATTTGAGTGAAAATATTGAGCTTAAAAAGACATTTAAACATGATATTGAAATTGTTATTGACCGACTTATAATTCGCGACGGCATTAATCAGAGACTTACAGATTCACTTGAAACTGCTCTTGCGCTGACGGGTGATATAGTAATGGTTGAAGTAATAAACGGTGAAATTTTTACATTCAGCCAAAACTATGCATGTGACGAGTGTGGTATAAGTCTACAGGAATTATCTCCGAGATTATTTTCATTTAACAATCCTTTGGGAGCTTGCGATAAATGTGATGGTTTAGGCTCAATTCCTATGATTGACCCTGATTTAATAATTGCAAATGAAGATTTGGGACTTTTGGAGGGCGCTATTTTTGCCAGCGGATGGAACAATGCAAAATCCGAGGACAGTATGGCGCATATGTATTTTACCGCATTAGCAAACCATTATGACTTTGATATTAACACTCCTTTTAAGGATTTGCCTGATAACATAAAAGATATTGTCTTGTATGGAACAGGCGATAAAAAAATTAAAATGGAATATAACCGCGGCTATGGCGAAGGACATTATATGATGCCGTTTGAAGGAATCATAACAAATCTTGACCGCCGCTATCGTCATCCTAATTCGGAATACGCAAGACATGATTTAGAACGTTATATCAACAATGTAAAATGTTCAAAATGTCATGGTGCACGCCTTAACAATGAGGTTCTTGCTGTTACTATTAACGGCATGAATATATATGAATTAACTTGTTTACCTATAAAACAGGAAATGGAGTTCATAAACAATATAACACTCACCGATACTGAAATGATGATTGCGTCACAAATTCTGAAAGAAATTAAAGCAAGACTTCAGTTTCTTCTTGATGTTGGCTTGGATTATCTGTCGCTTTCTCGTTCATCGGGGACACTTTCGGGCGGTGAATCACAAAGAATCCGTTTGGCAACTCAGATAGGCTCGGGACTTATGGGAGTTTTGTATATTCTTGATGAACCAAGCATCGGCTTACATCAGCGGGACAATGATCGTCTTATCGGGACACTTCAACACTTAAGAGATCTTGGAAATACAGTTATAGTGGTAGAGCATGATACAGATACAATGTATGCAGCTGATTACATTGTAGATATAGGTCCCGGTGCAGGTGTCAACGGAGGTGAGGTAGTAGGCGAGGGAACCGTTGAGGATTTGATTAAATCCCCGCGTTCAATGACCGGCAAATATCTTAGCGGTGAATTAAAAATTGAAATACCTCAAATACGACGTAAACCGACAGGTTGGTTGGAAGTGATTGGCGCAAAAGAAAACAATCTTAAAAACATTAATGTAAAATTTCCAACAGGAGTATTAACGTGTGTTACAGGTGTATCGGGCTCAGGGAAGTCCTCGCTTGTAAATGAAATTTTATATAAACGTTTAGCACGCGATCTTAACCGGGCGCATATGCATCCCGGCGCGCACAAGGAAATCAAAGGAATTGAACAGCTTGATAAAATAATAGATATTAATCAATCACCTATAGGACGCACACCACGTTCTAATCCCGCAACCTACACAAATGTATTTAATGATATACGCGATGTTTTTGCGTCAACAAACGAGGCAAAAATAAGAGGCTATAAATCGGGAAGGTTTAGCTTTAATGTAAAAGGCGGACGATGCGAGGCTTGCTCCGGCGACGGCATAAAAAAAATCGAAATGCATTTTCTTGCCGATGTGTATGTTCCATGTGATGTATGTAAAGGAAAAAGATATAATCGAGAAACTCTTGAGGTGAAATATAAAGGTAAAAATATATATGAAGTTCTTGATATGACTATAGATGAAGCGGTAGTATTTTTTGAAAATCTCCCCAAAATCAGTCGGAAACTGCAAACCTTGCAGGAGGTAGGACTTGGATATATTAAGCTTGGACAGAGCTCAACAACACTTTCGGGCGGTGAAGCTCAGAGAGTTAAGCTTGCAACTGAACTGTCAAAACGAAGTACGGGAAAGACTATATATATTCTTGACGAACCCACAACAGGACTTCATACAGCTGATGTTCATAAGCTTATAGACGTGTTAAACAAACTGGTAGAAGCAGGAAATACCGTTATAGTGATTGAACATAACCTTGATGTAATAAAAACTGCCGATTATATAATTGACCTTGGTCCGGAAGGTGGAGAAAACGGAGGAACGATAATTGCTGCCGGAACACCTGAGCAAATTGCTCAAGCAGAGGGGTCATATACAGGCAAATATATCAAAAAAATTTTAAAAACAGACCAATAAATCTATTGACAAATTCAAATTAAAAGCTTATAATAGTTTTATAGTGATGATGAAGACAGTAGCTTTAAGCAAAAGTCACAAGAGAGAGAATGTCATGGGCTGTAAGCATTCTTTGACCGGTTTAATGTGAATACCACTTCGGAGCTGCGTGCTGAAAGATATATCGATTAAGCATTGCCGTATGTCTACGATACAGACTCAACTAAGTGACGGCATATTGCCGTAATTAGGGTGGAACCGTGTATTTTAAAGCACCCCTAAGGTAATGGATTATTCCATACTTTAGGGGTGCTTTTAGTTTTTTTAAGAAAGGAAATAAGAAAAATGGAAATGAACGAACTACAAACACTAAGACATTCAGCCTCACATATTCTTGCGCAGGCAGTAAAAAGACTTTATCCGGATACCAAGCTTGCAATCGGCCCGGCTATTGATACAGGATTTTACTATGATTTTGATACAGAACATACCTTTACTCAGGAAGATTTGGAAGCTTTAGAAAAGGAAATGAAAAAAATCGTTAAGGAGAATCTTAAAATTGAAAGATTTGAACTTCCGAGAAATGAAGCTCTTGAGTTAATGAAGGACGAGCCATATAAGGTTGAACTTATAAACGACCTTCCTGAAGATGAAACGATTTCTTTCTATAAGCAGGGTGATTTTGTTGATTTGTGCGCAGGCCCTCATGTGAATTATACAAGTAAGGTAAAAGCATATAAACTTTTAAGTGCTACCGGTGCATACTGGAGAGGTGATGAAAAAAATAAAATGCTTCAGCGTATTTACGGTACTGCATTTGCAAATAAAACAGAGCTTGAGGAGCATTTGGAGAAACTTGAAGAAGCTAAAAGACGCGATCATAACAAGCTCGGACGTGACCTTGAATTGTTCACAACGGTAGATTATATTGGTCAGGGGCTTCCTATCTTGCTTCCTAAAGGAGCAAGAGTAGTTCAGCTTTTACAGCGTTGGGTAGAGGATGAGGAGCAAAAACGTGGTTGGCAGCTGACAAAAACACCTCTTATGGCAAAAAGTGATTTATACAAAATTTCAGGTCACTGGGATCACTATAAAGAAGGTATGTTTGTATTGGGTGATGAGGAAAAGGACAAGGAAGTATTTGCACTTCGTCCTATGACCTGTCCGTTCCAATATCAAGCGTTCCTAAACCGCGGACGTTCGTACCGTGATCTACCTATGCGGCTTGCTGAAACATCAACGCTTTTCAGAAACGAAGCATCTGGTGAAATGCACGGACTTATAAGAGTGCGTCAGTTCACAATTTCAGAAGGACATCTTATGTGTACACCGGAACAGCTTGAGAGCGAATTCAAGGGTTGTCTTGAAATTACAAATTATATGCTTGAAACGCTCGGTCTTAAAGAGGATGTTTCATATCGTTTTTCACAGTGGGATCCTGACAACAGAGAAAAATATATTGGAACAGAGGAGCAGTGGGATGAAGCTCAGGGAGTCATGAAAAATATACTTGACGATCTTGGTATTGATTATTATATTGGTGTAGGCGAAGCTGCTTTCTACGGTCCAAAGCTTGATATTCAGATTAAAAATGTTCACGGCAAAGAGGATACTCTTGTGACACTTCAGATTGACCAGATGCTTGCAGAAAAATTCGGCATGGAGTACGTTGA
>JALEPO010000160.1 GCA_022768695.1 Clostridia bacterium | reverse complement strand
GCCTTATCAGGTGTTCTGTGTGCGGAAATTACGTTCACATCCACCTCTATATTAAATTCCTTCAGCTTTGAAACGCAGCTCTTTAACTTTTCAAAATCAGAGTCGCTTCCCATTATCAATGCTACCTTTGGATTCATTTTTATCTTCCTTTCGTATATAATATTCACCTATAATAATACATTATAATAGTATCAAAATTTGCCTCTAATGTCAACATATATTGAACCTAAAACGCAAAAATCCGATGGGGTTTGCTTTCCCATCGGATTTTTTGCCGGTATTTATGAAAATTACTTTTCGAGCAGCATAGCCAGTCTGTACATCACAACACACAGCCATAGCTTTGTATCGTTAAGTCCCAGACCTTCGCCGGTACCCTGAATAATTCCATTATCCACGCACCACTGCACAGCTTCATGCGCCCACTGCGGCATATTGCTGTCGATGTAGTTGTAAATCATCTCCGGCTCGTTTAGCTTATTTTCAAGAGCCTTAACTCTTTCCGTAAGATTTTTAAGTTCCTCCATGTCCATTCTCTCCTCGATTTCCTTACCTGTAATTCCGCTGTAAATCGCCTGTGCAATTTTATCAGCTCCAAGCTTCTGATACAACTGCAAATCCGCCTCCGAGTCCACAAAACACACCTCAATAAGCAAAGCTTTTGCGTCACTTCTGCGCACAACTGCAAGCCGCGAACCGTCTTTGACACCTCGGTTTTCAAAACCAAGTTCATGAAGCTTGTCACAAACACTTACTGCTTCTGTATGCTTTGCCGCTCCGTATGTAAACACCTCGCAGCCCTTACCGCCGCCGCTGTTAAAATGTATTGACACAAACAAATCAAGCGGCTGTGAATTTGCAAGTCGAACAATTTCATTAAGATTTGCATTTGTGCTTTCCGCATAATCATTGGTGCAGTCAACCACAGTATGACCTTCTGCTCTTAGAAGCTCTATAAGCTTATAGCCTACATTTCTTGTTTCATCACTCTCGTTCAGAAAACCAACAGCGCCGCTTCCCGGCTGACCGTTTACAGTATGGCCGCAGTTAATTCCTATTTTCATCGTTATCACCATTAAATCCTTTCTAAATTAAGGCTTGAGAGAAAATTGTTCAGATTTCCGTTTTGCAGATTCTGTGCATAGCTACCGCCGCCGGACAAAATCAGCAAATTCGGTAATTTTATTCAAACTTATCTCCTCTAAGCTGTAATAATATATCCCTCAACGCAGCCGGCATTTTTTGCGATACCACCGCCACATTTTCTAATATACTTATGCCCTCATTAGCAATATAGAACATAATCACGATTTCACGAATTGCGACATTATTACCCACAAGCCTCTGAATTACATTTGCCAGCACTACAACCGAAAGAACTGTCATCTTTTTCAAAATACCCTTAAATCCGATTTCACTTGACATGGTTTTTGTGTATACCGCCTTTACAATACCTGTTATATAATCAAGTGCCATAAGCACAAGCAGCGCCCATAAAATCATATCCCATGCCCCGAAAAGGGAGGCTATAAAGCCTCCCACAATAGCGGTCGCTATACTTAATACGTTAAATATTTTATCCACAATGTTTTATCCCTCCTGTATTTCTTTCATTTCCGATTCTGTTAACTATACCTGTTGTTTGTAAATGTATTTGTACTTCCGGCGTTATTTACATAATTCTTGCCGGGTATGTAATTGTCCGAAAAATAATTATATGTACCCGCAGTAATATAAATAGAGTATTTCCCGCTCGGATAGTCATCAGATGTACCTGTACCACGCAGGATATAGTTGTTTGATACTTTATTGTACTGTGTTTCGGCATTTTGAGAGAATATACCAAATCCCGTATCTTTTAATATATTACCTGTTACATTGCAGTAAGATGAGCCGTAAAGATATATACCCGCCCAATCATAATTCTCAATAGAATTATCTGAAATAATACAGTATTTAGAACGCGCACATATTCCCTCACCGTCATATAAGTAACATTTTGTGACTATCGCATAATCTGAACCCGGAGCCAAATATATGTTATGTTCAAAATGTGTAATGCGTATATTTTCGATGATAGAAGATGAACCGGTCACATATATTCCATTTCCGTATCTGTCGCTTGCCGTACAAATTAATGATAAATACCGTATTTCGCAATTTGAAGAACTAACATTAATTGCAGATATATTTGATGAAGTTTTCAGCACCGTACCATTTCCCATACCCTCAATCGTAACATTAGGCTTATTTACATTAATTGAACCGCTTATATTATATGTTCCTTCAAGCAGCACAATCTTACCACCGTTTGACGGCAGCGCGGCTATGGCAGAGTTAATTTGTCCTTGGTCTGCTGTGCCGGTGCACTTATAATTAGCACTGTAACTGTAGTCTGAATAATATTTTGAATCGGAAGCTCCAACAACTATCGTTGCACTTCTGCGGCAATCTAATAATTGGTCCGTTACTTCACCTATTCCTGCAAATCCACTGGAGACAAATGTACCAAGAATATCTGCATCTGCCTTGTTATTCAAAGCTGTTTGAACAACCTTGTTCTGCACAGGATTTGTGCTTGTACTTGATAGAGCAGTATCAACAGTGGTTTTATTTGCACCGGTTGCAATACCGTTCAATTTAGTCTTGTCAGCTGCGCTCATTAATCCGCTTGCAGATATTGTGGCAACTCCATACGTTGTATTTGTATCAGAGTCAGTCACACTCGTTTCACTGCCGTCACTTCCCGTCAGCTTGATTGTTGATCCTGTTTTTGTTAATTGATATGTCGTATTGCTGTCAGTGGTCTTGAAGCCGCTGTC
>JALEPO010000030.1 GCA_022768695.1 Clostridia bacterium | reverse complement strand
TATCTGATTTTGCCATAACTTTTCTCCTTTAATATTCTTTGCGAACATCTGTTCTTTATTTATAAATTAATTATACAATATACTTTTTTAAATTGCAAGTACTTTTTAAAAAATTCCCGCAATAAATAAACAGGACAGCATAATTGTCCTGTTTATTGTACACTATATTTCTTTTTCCAGCATCTCAAACACAATACGGCAGGTTTGTTCTCTGACGCTTTCGCGATTACCATCAAGATGCAGTTCCTTTACAATGGTTTTTTCTTTATCGCTTATGCCGACAAAAACTGTTCCTACCGGTTTTTCAACAGTGCCTCCATCCGGACCTGCAATACCTGTTATTCCTACACCGATGTCGGCTTTTGTATGAATGCGTATTCCCTCAGCCATTTCCCTTGCGGTTTCATAGCTTACCGCCCCTACTGTGGCTAAGGTTTCCTGTTTTACGTCTAATTCACGCATTTTAGCTTCGTTTGAATACGTCACAATACTTTCCTCGAGTATTGCGGAAGAACCCGGAATATCCGTTATAAGCGCCGTAAAAAGCCCGCCGGTGCAGCTTTCCGCCGCTGATATTTTGAGATTTCTTTCTATAAGTCTTTTGACAACGGTATTATTTAATCCATTCATTTCCGCTTTCATGCTGTCACCTTCCTTACTTAGGGTATACCTCAAGCTTTTCAACACCTGCCAGAGCAGCCTCAATCAAGGTTTCTATATCAAGTCTGCTTTCTGTTCGTTCAATATTTTCACGTTTTGGATTTGTGGTAGGATGTTTTGGTGTAAACACAGTACAGCAATCCTCATACGGCAGAATTGATGTTTCAAACGTTCCTATTTCACGGGAACGATCAATTATTTCAAGCTTATCCATACCAATAAGCGGCTGTAATACAGGCATATCAACTGCAGCATTTGTTACGTCAAGCGCCGCAAGTGTCTGACTTGCTACCTGTCCCACGCTCTCTCCCGTTACAAGCGCAATTGATTTATGTTTTCTCGCTAACCTTTCAGCTATTCTCATCATAAAACGGCGCATAATAAGAGTCATATGCTCCTCGGGACAGTTATCTCTTATTTGCAGCTGAATTTCAGTAAACGGAACAATATACAGATTTATTTTTGACGTATACTGAGCAAGAATTGATGCAAGCTCAATAACCTTTTCCTTTGCCCTGTCGCTCGTATACGGGAATGAGAAAAAGTTTACCGCGTCTATTTCCACGCCGCGCTTTGAAATCATATGTCCGGCAACAGGACTGTCTATACCACCCGATAACAGCAGAGTTGCCCTTGAGCCGGTTCCGATAGGCATTCCGCCCTGACCGTTGATTTTATTCTCCGCACAATAGACATACGCATTAAAATCACGAACCTCAACCTTTACAGTTACATCTGGATTATGAACATCCACAATTACCGGAAATTCATCATCAAGGAAACCGCCTACCTCCATACAAATCTGCGGCGAATTTAAAGGAAATTTCTTATCTGACCTCTTTGCTTCAACCTTAAATTTAACACCGTCTGTCAAATCATTCTTTAGATACTCCTTCGCCTTTGATTTTATATCCTCAATATCCTTTTCGCAAACAACAGCGCGCGTTATTGAAACAATACCGAATATTTTTGACAATCTTTCCATTACCAAATCTATTTTGTCCTCATCTATAACGTCAATATACACAGTCGCCTGCGCCAGTCTTACCTTTGTTTCTGCCACGTTCTTAATTGCATTTCTGATATTGTTCAAAAGAATATTCTCAAATTTAGGACGGTTGCCTCCTTTTAAAATAATTTCTCCGTATTTAGCTAAAATTATTTCTTTCATTTTTTACATATATCTCCTTATGTTACTTACTTCTTTTTCTATGATTTGCGCCGCTTCTGTTATTTCCTCCATACGGTTTGATTCATCAAAGCTTATGCGCACAGCCCCTTCAATCTCCTTTTTTGAAAGTCCCATCGCCGTAAGCACATGGCTTGGCTGCGGCTTATGGCTTGAGCAAGCTGAACCTGTTGAAACATATATCTTATGAGCTTCAAGAGCGTGCAGCAATATTTCTGCTTTTATACCCACGAACGAAATGTTCAACACACTTCCTGAATTATTCTCGGAGGAACCGTTAATTTTAATATCCGGAACCGAATTGAGTCTTTCTATAAATGCTTTTCGCAGTTCAGTCATATGTCCGCTGTCTGTTATACACTTTTGCGCAGCGGCTCCAAAGGCTAATATTCCGCCTATATTTTCTGTACCCGGTCTTATCTCATTCTGCTGCTCACCGCCATAAAGCAAAGGCTTGATTTTCTGATTTGCCAAATACAGCGCTCCCGTACCCTTAAAGCCATGTATTTTATGGGCGCTGATACTTATCATATCTATGCCCCATTTCTTTGGTTTTACATTAATCTTCCCAAACGACTGAACGCAATCACAATGAAACAATGCTTTAGGGGATTTTTTCATAATATTCTTGATTTCCGATATCGGTTGAATCACTCCTGTTTCATTATTAACGTGCATTACACTTACAAGAATGGTATCACTGCGCAGTGAGCTGTCCAGTTCTTCAAGGCTTATTCTGCCGTCCTTATCAGGTGAAAGATATGTAACCTCAAATCCTTCTTTTTCAAGCTTTCTGAATGCCTCAAGCACAGATGGGTGCTCTATCTTGGTTGTAATAAGATGCTTGCCGAGCTTTGCTCTGTCATAAGCAGTTCCAAAAATAGCAGTATTATTTGCTTCTGTTCCGCCTGATGTCAAATACAATGTTTTTGAATCCACACCAAGCATTTGCGCTATTGTATTTCTGCTCCCTGCTATAAGCTTTTCCGCTTCCAATCCTAAACCATGCAGCGATGACGGATTTCCAAAAGCTTCCGCAGCCGTGCACATTGCCTCAACGGCTTCTTTACATGGTTTAGTTGTAGCAGCATTATCCAAATAAATCATATCTTTCTCACCTTAATTATAAGTCCTATACCTTTTTTTACAGTAACTCTGCACATATCGCTGCACATAACATTACTTACACCGCGGCTTTCTCCAAAATACAAAGTTTCGTTATTTAGCGGATACTCCAGATTTTCCGTGGTTATTCCCTCCAGATTTCCTCCGACGGGTAATATTGAAACAGTATCGCCCGTTCTGCCTGCAATGGTAATATCATCTCTAATGATATATATCTCGTTATTATCATCGATAATACAGCCGTTTTTGCATTGTATAAGCAATAAAATGTCCGTAATTGTATGGTCGGCTCTGTCACCGGTCATACCAAGCATTAATACATTATTAAACCCATATTCGTTAGCGTATCTGACCGCAAGCTCGCCATCAGTAAAATCCTTTCTTACAGGATATCTTATTTTTTCTGTGTCCTTAGGCAAATCCACAATTGAATCAAAATCGCCAAGAACTATATTGGGAGAAATACCCATTTTAACAGCATGATCATATCCGCCGTCTGCGCATATTATATAATCATCACTGTTAATTTTCGATTTTATATAATTATAATCGCTGATAGAGCCACCGCCGATTATTACAGCTCTCATCTGTTCATCAACCTCTTTACCGAGCCTTCAATGTCGTCATTGAAAACCGCTGTTCCGGCAACTATAACATTCGCGCCGTTTTTAAGCGCTTCATCTATAGTATCCTCGTTTATGCCGCCGTCTACCTGTATCTTAAATTCATCGCCCATCTTTTCCCTAAGCTCGCGTATCTTTTTATTTACATCAGAGATATACTTCTGACCGCCATATCCCGGATGTACCGTCATTAAAAGAACCATATCCACTTTATCAAGATACTTATCAATAGAGCTGAGCGGTGTTTCGGGACAAATCGATATTCCGACAAGCTTATTTTTTAAACGTATCATTTTAATACATTCATCAATATTTTCTGTTGCTTCGGCATGAAAAGTTATTCCGTCCGCACCTGATTCAATAAATTTATCTATATATCTTTCAGGCTTATCTATCATTAAATGAACATCAAAAAACAAATCGGTATATTTGCGAAGCGACTTAATTACCGGCATTGCAAAGCTTATATTCGGCACAAAGTGACCGTCCATAACGTCGATATGCAGCCATTGCGCTCCCGAATTTTCAACCTTTCTTACCTGCTCCGCCAATATTCCGAAATCTGCCGATAAAATAGATGGTGATAATATCATTTTTTTTCCCATTCCTTTATTTGTTTTAATGCATTGTATAATTCTTTATAGCTTTCATACCGCGACTGAGCAAGTCTGCCTGTTTTCAGCAATTCCTTTACTGCACAGTCAGGCTCATTTATATGCGAACAGCCTCTGAAACGGCAGTTATATTTCGCGTCTGCCATTTCAGGAAAATATTCATGAAGCTCGTCCGCTTTTATTCCTTCAATCTCAAGTGAGCTAAATCCCGGAGTATCAAGAACAAATCCGCCTGTTTTAAGTTCAAGCAGCTCAATATGTCTTGTTGTATGTCTGCCTCTGCTGATTTTCTCCGAAACCTCTCCTGTTTCCATTTTCATGTTGGTAATAAGATTTAACAAGCTTGATTTTCCGACTCCGCTAAGTCCTGAAAATGCTGAAACCTTACCTGTTATTACCTCATTGAGATTATCAATACCCTCATTTTTTTCAGCGCTTACATTGATTATCTGATAATTCTTATATATTTCCTCTAAATCCTCACGATGAGCCAAGTCGGTTTTATTTATACAAATTATCGGACTTATTCCGTTAATCTCCGCATTGATTAGCATTTTGTCAATTAAATGCAAATTGGGATCCGGCGATGCTGCCGCTATAACCAAAACAAGCGTATCAATGTTTGCGACTGGAGGGCGAATTAATTGAGTTGTCCGAGGAAGAATAGCCATGATACTTCCTTTTCCACCTTTTACCTCAATTTCCACACGATCACCTATCATAGGTGTTATATGCTCCTTACGAAAAATTCCGCGCGCCTTACATTCGTATACATTATCGTCGGCGGCTTTTATATAATAAAAGCCGCCGATTCCTTTAACAATTATTCCATTCATCTTAATTAAATTCTATTACCTTATCGCTGACCTTTGCGCCATCTATATATGCCTGCACAGATGTTGAGCCTGAGCCTGTTATCTCAATTGATACTGAGCCCTCATCCTTTGAATGAACAGCACTGTGAACAGTTCTTCCATCTGCAATTATTTCTACCTCAACATTGTCATTTGCCGCATCAGGTATCTTTACAGTAAATGTCCTTGTTGACGATACAGCGCTTGTTGAATTATCGTCATCATCTCCGGTTGATGAATTGCCCGAGGTATTAGATGAATTACCCGAGGTATTAGATGAAGTATCCGTTGCTGTTGAAGATGATGTAGAATCTGTATTCGTTGAAACAGATGGACTTTCCGTATCAGATGAGCCTGAAGCTGTCTGCTCATTAGCTTCTTGTTCAGCATCTGTACTTGTCTGAGTGCTGCTTGCATTACCACTCGACAGTACAATACTTACAGATGAACCCTGTGCCGCCATTTTTCCTAATGAAGGGCTTTGTGATATAACAGTTCCCTCCGGTGATGATGAAGCCTTTCTTGTCGGTGTGCCAAGTACAAGTCCGTTTGCTATCAGAGTTGCCTCTGCCTGTTCCTTACTTAAACCTATAAGACTCGGTACAGATACCTTTGTATTCTGCACAGTTGTATCGATATTTTCTACTGCCGCACCATTGCTTATGTGAAGTGTTACAATATCATTTTTATTTAATCTGGTTCCCGCAACAGGAGTTTGTCTTATTACCTTATTTTTTTCGACCAGATTTGAATTTTCCTCAACCACTGTATAATTTAATCCGGCGTCGATAATTGCTGCGATTGCCTGTTCTGCAGATTTTCCCGAAACCTCCGGCACAGCTATATTACCGCCTGATGAGCCGATTGAAACTATAAGCTTTATAGCAGTTCCCTTTGCTACTAAAGCCTTTGGCGCAGGGTCCTGTGAAATAACTCTGTTTTCTGAAACAGTATCCGAAAGAGAATATTCTACTTCATCCGCTATTTCTATACCTGATTTGGACGCTGCCACAGATGCTTCTTCTATTGTCATATTGGCAAAATCCGGTACAATAGCCTCTTTTGTTGAATTCAAGATAAAGAATGTTCCGATTGCAATAAGCACAATAACAATTACTGTTGAAATTGCCAATACAGACGCCATTCTGTCAGCTCTTTTTTGAGCAGCACTTTTTTTCTGTTTTTCTTTCTTTCGTGTTGAACGTCCTCTGCTTTCATCTACCTCAGCTATCTTTTCCTCAGGGATTGCAATTTTACGAGTATCACCCGCATCAAGAAAATCATCCTCTACTTCCGTCAAATTCTCACGGCTTGGGAGAGGCTCATCTGCAAGTACAGCATGCAAATCATCAACCATCTCCTGCACACTTTGATAACGATTTCTCTGCTCCTTCGAAATTGCTTTCATTGTTACATATGCAAGATCCGTCGGTATCTCCATGTTTACGCATTTAACGTTCACCGGATCCTTTTCCAAATGCATAAGCGCAACGCTAACAGCAGTGTCACCGTCAAACGGGACCTTACCGGTAAGCATCTCATAAAGCACAATTCCCAATGAATAAATATCGCTTCTGGCATCGGTAAATCCACCTCTTGCCTGCTCCGGTGAAATGTAATGAACGCTTCCAAGCGCAGTACCACCTACAACAGTAGTATCAGAAGCTATTGCTTTTGCTATACCGAAATCAGTGACCTTGAGAATTTTATCCTTAGTCATTAAAATATTCTGTGGCTTTATATCCCTATGAATAATATTCTGCGCATGGGCTTCATTTATGCCTTGTCCAATTTGAATAGCAAAATCACATGCCTCCTGCCACGGCAGCATACCTTTTTCTTTTATGTATGCTTTAAGTGTAATACCATCTACATATTCCATAACCATGTAGTTGAGGCCTTCCTCCTCGCCTACATCAAATACTGACACGATATTATTATGTGCAAGACTTGCAGAAGACTGAGCTTCTTTTATAAAGTTTGTAACAACCTGTTCCTCACCTTCCAAAGAATCACGCAATACCTTAATTGCCACAAAACGGTTAAGAAGATTATCCTTTGCTTTATACACAGTCGCCATGCCGCCTGTGCCTATTTTATCCAATATCTCATATCTATTACCAAGTGTTAATCCCACTAAATTCTCGCTATTCATTATCACTTATCTCCTTTTCCAACACCACAATTGTTATATTATCTCTGCCGCCGCGCTCATTTGCCAATGCGACCAGCTTTTCTGCGCCTTCTTGAAGGGTGTTTGACGTATTAATATATTCTTTTATTTCCTCATCATAAACAAAATTTGTAAGACCATCGGAGCAAAGAAGAATTTTCTCTCCGTTATATGATTTTATTGTGATGTCTACCTTGACTGTTTCCTCCGCGCCCATAGCACGCGTTATATAATTCTTTTTAGGATGATTTCTCGCCGCTTCCGGACTAATCTCACCTCTTGAAACCAATTCCTGCACATAGGAATGATCCTTTGTGATTTGCTTGATTTCCTCCTCATTTATCATATATGCTCTTGAGTCACCTACATGCGCAGTTATTACCTTATTCTGATAAATCAACGAAAGCGTTGTTGTTGTACCCATTCCCATTATTTTATAATGATTTTTTGCATATGTAAATATTATGCTGTTTGCAGCAATAAACGCTTGTCTGACAACCTCGCCGGCTTCAACATAGTCAAGCTCGGATTCAAGATTTTTTTCCAGATGATTACAAATTATATCAACAACCATCATACTTGCAACCTCGCCTGCCTGATGACCGCCCATTCCATCAGCTACTATTACATACGGAAACATACTGTTCTCATGCACATAATAGTTATCTTCATTTATTTTTCTGTGCATACCGATATCGGTAACAGCTCCGAATTGCATTCAATCACCCCTTTTCATCTTTCAGATAATACAAAGTTCTTTATTATTATAACACCTTTTTTCGCAATTGTCCACATGAAGCTGAAATATCAGCGCCTAATTCTCTGCGAACAGTGGCATTAATACCCAATTCTATCAATTTTTCCTGAAAGCGTCTTATATCATGAAAACTTCCTTTTTCAAAATTACGCTCCTCCACCTTATTTACAGGAATAAGATTAACGTGAGCATGAAGCTTTTTTAATCTTTTAGCCAATTCCACAGCATTTTCTTCACTGTCATTAACGCCATGAATTAATGAATATTCAAAACTTAAGCGGCGGTTTGTAATTTTAGCATACTCTCCACAGGCTTTAAGCAGCTCTTCTATTTTATACGCGTGATTTACAGGCATAATGGTATCACGGATTTCATTATTGGGAGCGTGCAGAGAAATTGTCAGCGTTATGGGAAGTCCCTCTTTCGCCAAATCATAAATTCTCGGTACTACACCGCACGTTGATATCGTTATGTGCCTATACCCTATATTAATTCCCTTCTCATGGTTTACATTATGAAGAAACTTGATAACATTATCATAATTATCAAGCGGTTCGCCAATTCCCATCATAACTATATTGGAAATACGCTCTCCCAAATCCTTTTGCGCAAATATTACCTGATTTAGTATTTCTCCCGCAGTCAGATTTCTGTAAAGTCCTCCTATTGTAGATGCGCAGAATCTACAGCCCATGCGGCAGCCTACCTGACTTGATATACATATTGTAAGACCATGATGATACCTCATAACCACGCTTTCTATACAATTCCCATCAGGAAGCTCGAACAGATATTTCACAGTTCCGTCCATTTTTGAAACATATTTTTCGCGTATTTTAAGAACTGATACATAACTTATTTTTTCAAGCTTTTCACGTGTTGTTTTTGAAATATTCGTCATTTCATCATAAGAGCATACACCCTTATGAAGCCATGTAAATATCTGCTCCGCACGAAATTTCTTTTCGCCGTTTTTAACTAAAAAATCTATCAGTTCATCATATTCAAAATCTTTTAAATCTATCATTTTTTCCTCATTTTGCATATATAAAAACCATCTGTATTATCGATATGCGGATAATACGTCTTTTCAAACAACTTTTCAAAATCACTGTGTTTTTCAAAAAACTTATTTACCGTATTTTCATTTTCTTCCGGATTGATTGTACAGGTAGAATAAACAAGCTCTCCGCCGCTTTTTAAATACCGACTTCCATTTTCAAGAATTTTCCTTTGAATTTGATATAATCCTTCAACATCTTCTTTATTCCATTTTATGTCAGGCTTGCGTCGGATTATTCCCCAACCCGAACAAGGAACATCACAAAGTACCTTATCAGCCGTTTCTGAAAGACTCTCATCAATAACCGTACCGTCACCTATACGAGCATCTATAATATTTATACCAAGTCTTTTTGCGTTTTCCTGTATCAGCCTTATCTTATGCTCGTGAATATCAAAAGCAATAATGCTTCCTCTGTTTCCCATGAGTTCTGCCATATGGGTTGTTTTTCCTCCCGGCGCAGAACACATATCTATAACTCTTTCACACGGTTTGGTGTCAAGCACTTCCGCCGCATATGACGCCGCTCTGTCCTGTACTGTATAAAAGCCATTAAGATACAGCGCGTTGTTTGCAATATCAAATCCATCACACACAAGCGAACTGCCATCAATTTCAGATTTAATTCCCTGTTCTAATAAATCCTTTGCCAGCTGTTTCGCATTTGTTTTAAGCGTGTTTGGACGCAGCGTCAGCTTAGGTTCAGTGTTCATGGCAACCATAAGCTGTTTAGCAAATTCAAATCCAAAATCATTTATCCATTTTTTACAAATCCACTCAGGATATGAATATTTTACAGATAAATCTGTTTCGGGTATTTCTATTCCGTTTCTTATATAGCTTCTGAGAACTCCGTTTACAAAACCCGATGAAGCACCGTGTCCGTATCGCTTTGCAAGCTTTACACTTTCATTTACAGCCGCGCTTTCAGGAATTTTGTCCATATACATCAGCTGGTATAATCCCATACGAAGAATTATAAGTATATATTTCGATATTTTTTTCAGTTTTATCTTTGAATAAGCGGATATAACATAATCAAGAGTCAGCTTTCTGTTGATTACACCGTATACAAGATTGGTAATAAACGCTTTATCTTGCTTTGTTATTTCCTTATTGTTTAAAGCTTTTTTTAATGCCATGTTGGAATATGCCGACTCAACCTCAACGCTATACAAAACTTTCATGGCAATTTCTCTTGCATTTATCATTAATCTCTCCTGCGATTTGCCAGCATCAGTAATCTCAAGAACTGAAGCGCTGTTGAAGCAACTGCCGCAACATACGTCATTGCCGCAGCTGTAAGTGTTTTTCTTGCTCCTATAAGCTCATCACCTTCAAGCATATATGACTCCCTCAAGGTTTTTAAAGCTCTTCGGCTGGCATTTATTTCTGTCGGAAGCGTCACAACCTGGAATACCAATACTGCTCCGAAAAGAATTGCTCCGAGAAGTGCAAGCTTATAGCTTAAAATCAAGCCTAAAATAAATATAGGCATTGACAGCCAGTTGCAAATATTAACAACCGGAACTATTCCATTCCTTATCTTAATCGGAACATAGCCTACCTGATGCTGTATCGCATGACCGCACTCATGCGCCGCAACACCTATCGCCGCGACAGAATCGGAATTATATGTTGCATCCGAAAGTCTAATGACATTTTCATTAGGACTGTAATGGTCAGTGAGATTACCAGCTGTACGCTCTATGCGAATATTATACAATCCATTGGCATCAAGTATCTTTCTTGCCGCAGTCGCTCCTGTAAATCCTCTCGAATTACTCACATTCTCATACTTTTTAAAAGTTGACTGCACTCCAAATGATGCAAACAACGTAAGAAAAAATCCTATAATTACAAAAATATATGTCGGATCATAATAATACATATGTTTTCCTCCTAATCTCCCAGCACTATGCCTATCTCTATTTCATGACCGCGGGCATAATCCTCAACATTCATTTTTTTACTTCCCGCAAACTGAGCAGTTTCAATATATATTGCGCCATCACCTGTTGCAACCTTCAGACCTTTTCCTTTATCAAGAGAAAGAATTTCTCCGCATTTTCCTTTGCCGTCGGTAATTTTTGCCGATACAATTTTCAGCGGCTCGCCTTTATATTTGGTTTGCGCAAGCGGCCATGAATTCATTCCGCAGATAAGCTTTGAAATCTCGCGTGATGATTTTGTCCAATCTATCTTTCCTGTATCACGACTTATCATAGGCGCATAGGTATGCTCATCATGATTTTGCGGTACAGGTACAATTTCGTTGCTTTCTAAACCGTTCAGTGTTTTTATAAGCAAATCTCCTCCAAGTGCTGCCAGTCTGTCAAAAAGCTCCTCGGCAGTTTCATATTCACCAATCTCTGTTTCAGCCTTTAACAGCATATCACCTGTATCAAGTCCCTTATCCATCTTCATAGTAGTAACACCGGTAACCGCGTCGCCATTTATAATTGACCATTGTATCGGTGCAGCTCCTCTGTATTTCGGGAGTAAAGATGCATGAACATTTATACATCCGTATTTAGGATAATTTATAATATACTCAGGCAGAATTTTGCCGTATGCTGCAACAACTATAACATCCGGTTTAATATCATTAAGTATTGGCAAAAGCTCGCCGTTTTTCAGCGACTCCGGCTGATAAACATCAATCCCCGCCTTATTTGCTGTAAGCTTTACCTCTGTCGGCTGAAGCTTATGACCTCTGCCCTTGGGCTTATCAGGCTGCGACACTGCTCCCGCAACGTCAAAGCCGGCATTTATCAATGCCTGAAGTGACACAGCCGCAAAATCAGGCGTTCCCATAAACAAAATTCTCATAGATTCTCTCCTAATCTAAAAATTTAGTTACCTTATCAACAAACAGCTTGCCATCAAGATGCTCAATCTCATGACAAAATGCGCGCGCCAAAAGTCCTTCTCCCGTAGCTTTAAACCACTTTCCGTTTCTGTCCTGAGCCTTTATAGTTACAACATTCGGTCTGGTAACCTCACCCCACACACCGGGTACGCTCAGACAACCCTCACTTCCCGTCTGTTCGCCGCTTTCCTCGACTATCTCCGGATTTATAAGTTCAATTTTACCATCGCCTACATCAATTACGACTACACGCTTTAATATTCCCACCTGCGGTGCCGCCAGACCGACACCATCATGGTCAGTCATTGTGTCATACATATCATCAAGCAGTATATTCAGCCTTTCATCAAAATTTTTTACAGGCTTGCAATTTTTATATAATATTTCATCGCCCTTTGTTCTTATTTCTCTTATAGCCATAACATTTTTCTCCTAATATATCATGTTCGGATTTTTGTCTATTATAACAGAAATCTGATTATAGTTTTTATTTCGTCTGCAAGCATTTTCAGCTGCCGCAAGAATATCATTAAGTTCATCATCATTCTGACATTTAATAATCATTTGCCAGCGATATTTGTTTTTTATCCTTGATACAGCCGCCGGAACAGGTCCCAAAATCTGAATTTTCTGTTTTAGCAGACTCAGTCCTCCAAGCTGTTTAAGAAAATACTTTGCCGCCTGCGGTACAAGCGTCTGCGATACTCCCTGAAACTGAACACAGATTATTTTTGCAAACGGCGGATACCACATCAATCGCCGTTCTGTAATCTCACCTTGGTAAAACCTTGAGTAGTCATGCTCCTTTACAAGAGCTATTGCATCATCCTCCGGGCTATAGGTCTGTATTACGGCTCTGCCCTTTTTTGTACCTCTTCCCGCTCTGCCCGATACCTGTTCAAGCATTGCAAAGGTTCTCTCCCTGCTTCTGAAATCATTTATGTGGAGCATCGTGTCCGCAGAAATAACACCTACAAGTGTTACATTTTCAAAATCAAGACCTTTTGCAACCATTTGTGTTCCTATTAATATATCTATTTTTTCTTTTTCGAATTTTTCAAGTATATGCTCGTGTGATTGCTTTCTTTCAGTTGTATCCACATCCATGCGAATAGTCTTGGCATCAGGAAACAATCTGTTGATTTCCTCCTCAACGCGCTGTGTCCCGCCTCCGAAGTACCTTATATAAGGGCTGCCGCACTGAGGACATCTTGTATAATTCGGAGCGGTATAGCCGCAATAGTGACATTTAAGACTATCCTCGTATTTATGATAAGTAAGTGATATGTTGCAATTTGGACATTCTGCAACATAACCGCAGCTTCTGCATGAAACAAAGGTAGAAAAACCACGCCTGTTAAGAAACAGAATAGTCTGCTCACCTCTGTCTATATTCTCTGCTATTTCCGAATATAGCTGCCGCGAAAACATACTTTTATTTCCATTTGACAGTTCATTACGCATATCAACTACTGAAATTTCAGGCATCTGATTACGGTTATATCTATGTTCCATTTTAATCAGCCCGTATTCGCCGGTTTTAGCTTTATAGTTGCTTTCTATTGACGGAGTTGCAGAAGCCATTACCACTGTCGCATTATACTGCTTAGCCCTAAACAGAGCAACCTCTTTTGCATGATACCTTGGTGACATTTCAGATTTATATGTATCTGAATGTTCTTCATCAATTATAATAATTCCAATATTATTTAAAGGAGTAAATACAGCGCTCCTCGCACCTATTACAATATCCGCTGCCCCGTCTTTTATACGTTTCCACTGATCGTATCGCTCTCCCATGGACAGTCCGCTGTGGAAAACAGCTACTCTGTCACCAAAACGCGACATAAACCTTGATACCATCTGTGGTGTAAGAGAGATTTCGGGAACAAGCACCATTGCTGTTTTGCCGATAATCAGCGTGTCCTCAATAGTCTGCATAAAAACCTCTGTTTTGCCGCTGCCGGTTACACCATGAAGAAGATATGCTTTAAATTCATTATTGCGTATTGATGCAGTAATATTGTCAATAGCTCTTTTTTGCTCCTCGGTAGGAATAAGATTTGTTGTCTTTGCGACGGATTTTTTTGCAAATGGATTTCTTTCCACAGTCATATCAAAAAACTCAATCAGATTTTTTTTATGAAGCGTAGCTGCCGCATTATATGTTCCCTGTGAAAACCTTTTTAAATCCGAAAGCGCAAGAAATCCGCAGTCGGCGAGCACAGACAGCATTCTCGACTGAACAGGCGCTTTTTTTAAAAGCTTCTCCGCTTCAATTTTCGCCTCGTCCGCCGGCACTGCCAATCTCGCCGCTCTGACCTTTTTATCGCCTATATTTTGTGATTGTCTGTATTCCTTGGATAAAGTACCTTTTTTGACCATATCCCTTATCTGAGCTTTTATGTCATTTTCAAACATCCCCTGCAGCACGGTACTTTCCATACCTCCGCCGTTATCAATGAGATATTCTATAATCCGCTGCCGTATCGGAGAACGCTCCTCGCTTATCTGTTCAAGTATTATCCATTCAACACTTTTAACCGCTGTTCCCGATGGCACAACAGCATGAATCAAGTCAAGATAGCTCGACAAATAGTGTTCACGCATCCATTCTATTGTTTCAAGCATGGTTTCGTCAAAGGCATTGGCATCATTTGCAATTTTAATAACAGATTTAAGCTTTTGGCTCTTGCTCTGATCTTTAATTCCTATACAAAACCCTTCTGTTTCCACATTTCCCGAAGAAAACGGAACGATTACACGGCTGCCTATACTTATTTTTTCTTCCAGTTCTTCCGGAATTAAATAATCAAAAGCCTTATCAACCATCTTGGAAGGATGGTCTACAATAATTTTTGCAATCAACTATCTCACCATTATTCTACAGTTTCTTCCTCATTGTCACTGTTGTTCAACGAATGGATTGCCGCTGCCTTTTCAGCTTCCCATTCTTCCGCGCGCGCAATTGCTTCAGAGCGCACATATCCAACCTTTCCCTCCGAAATTTCTCTTGCAGCAATTGATACAGGCTTATCCTTTTCTTTTCTGTAATCAATCTCATAATCATCTTCATCCGAATGACCGCCAATCATTCTTGCGCGTTTTGCAGCCATTGTAACAAGTGTATAACGACTGTCAACACATTTTGAAAGTTCTGTAATTCCCGGTTTTATCATCATAATAGTTTACCTCCATTTAATTTAACTCATTTAATAATTTATCAAGAAAATTGCGTTGTTCCGCTGTATTACGAATTACATCCGCAACTTCATTTACACATTTATCAAGCTCATCATTTACTATTATGTAATTATATTTACAAGCCTGACTAAATTCCCATTTTGCAGCCTCAATACGCTCCTTAATCTGCTCGTCCGTTTCACGTCCGCGTTCAACAAGTCTACTGCGTAATATTTCCATTGACGGCGGAATTATAAAAATTAACACCGCCTCAGGAAAAACTGATTTTACCTTCAAAGCTCCCTGAGGCTCTATTTCAAGCAAAACATTTCTTCCCTCATTAAGCATCTTCTCAACCGATTTTTTCGGTGTACCGTAATAATTTCCGCTGTACTCGGCATATTCAAGCATTTCACCGTCTTTAATAAGCTTTTCAAATTCATCACGGGTGATATAATTGTATGTCACTCCATCGATTTCATTCTTTCTTATCTCTCTGGTAGTGCTTGAAATCGAAAGAAATATATTTTCCTTTTGCAAAAGCTCAGCGCAAATTGTGCCCTTTCCTGTTCCGGAAGGTCCTGACATAACGAAAAGTATTCCCTTACTCATTTTTATCCTCCGATTCTCCGCTTAATCTTCCTGAAATTGTTTCCGGCTGCAATGCAGATAATATAACGTGCTCTGAATCCATAACAATAACCGCTCTTGTGCGACGTCCATAGGTCGCATTTATAAGCGAGCCTTCATCCTCAGCCTCTCGTATCACTCTTTTTATAGGTGCAGATTCCGGACTTACAACTGCTATTATACGTTCGGCAGCCACCATATTTCCGAAACCTATATTTACCAATCTCATAGTTGTCAGCTCCTTTACAAAAAGTTTTACTCTATATTTTGAATCTGTTCTCTGAGCTTTTCTATTTCACCCTTCAGAGTTACAACAATCTTTGCTATCTCTATATCATTAGCCTTTGAGCCTATTGTATTAACCTCACGGTTGATTTCCTGAATAAGGAAATCAAGTTTTCTTCCGGCAGGTTCGCCGCTGTCAAGTATCTGATAAAATTCCTCAAAGTGACTGCTAAGACGTACAGTTTCTTCATTAACCGCAACCTTATCGGCAAATATTGCAACCTCAGTAAGCACTCTTGCCTCGTCAATTTCTCTGTCTTCCAAAAGCTCTTTTATCTTTATATAAAGCTTGTCACGATACTCTGCGACAGTCTGAGGAGAGCGTTCATCTACCTTTTTTGCAAGCTCACTCATAAGAGCGATTCTTTCTCTTAAATCTCTTTCAATGCGCTCACCCTCACGTTCACGCATCGCAACAAAAGCATCAAGTGCTTCCGACATTACGCTTCTGACAAGACGCCATATCTCTTCCTGATCCTCTTCGCGCCGTTCTGTCTTGAAAATATCTGTATATCTTGCCACATTCGATACGGAAATATCATCACACAATCCAAATTTGTCACGCAGCTCCTTTAGCACCTCAATATAATTCCTTGCCAATTCTTCATTTAAAGTTATATCCTTATCTGCCTCATCATAGCTTTCAACTGCGACATATATATCAATTTTACCGCGTGTAACATTTTCCGAGGCATATTTTCTCACCCTATCCTCCAAAAATCCCAAATGACGCGGTACCTTGATATTATAGTCCGAAAATCTATGATTTACAGACTTTATTTCAACAAGTATTTTCTTTCCCTCGATTACGGTTTCCTGTCTGCCGTAGCCTGTCATACTTTTTAACATTTTACACTCTCCATTTTTATGTACTTATGGGCACAATTTACCCATTATCTATACTATTATACCACATATTTTTCGAATTGCATACAGTTTTTTTTGAATTTTTCGAAATTTTTTTAACATATCTTTAAATCCGCATTGTTATGCGATTTATAAAATCATGTTTTACTATCTTTGTTATGTTTGACCACAATTTGACCACAACTGAGTTTATTGAAACATTTGATTGATAGCTTTTGATTTATCCTCTATCGAACAACGTGCATATATCTTATCTACCAAGATTTGCAACGTATCCGATCAATAATCAGTGCTATCAATACCTAAAAAGGCTGAGCAACTCTATTGACTTGCTCAGACCTTTTTACAATAACTTGGTAATTCTTTGCTCCACGGCAGGAATTTGTTCAACTGTTCTTCGAGCGGATTTTCGCACAATTTGGGCAGTTCGCTGAACAGGTATATCAAATACCCATATACATTCAAATTATTCAGCTTTGCCGATTCTATCATACTGAAGCATAACGCGCTCGCATCGGCTCCTCTGGAGGTATCCGAAAACAGAAAGTTCTTTCGCGCTATCACAAATGGTTTTACTGCACGTTCAGCTCTGTTATTTGTCATCTCTATTCTGCCGTCAGTAAGATAACCTTCAAGTTCTGTCTTATGATTGAGTGAGTAATTCACTGCCTGATACAGCTTGGATCCTCCCGGCGCCGATACCGTTTGCATCAGCTCCCAGTATTTATTCAGCAGCGGAACGGATTAAACGAGCGATGAAAAATCACCGCCCGTTTTAGTACAAAATCCGTAAGACCGTTCCGGTTGCTCTTCAGCATTGCCGTATCCTGTCTTGAGGAAAAAGCCAATAGTCATTATTGACCGATTTAATTAAGCTTATACCTGTAATTTTCACCTTGTCGAAGATTGTCAGATATTGCTTATACAACTTTTTCCGCAGACCCCTCAGTTTTTTAATTTATTCTGTTTTTATCGGTTTAAACATTTTCGGCAAGCATTTATAGTTTTTTCCAGAGTGCGTCAATACTGCTGCGTTTTTTTGAACGCAGCATATAGCAGGCAATACCGGCAGCGATAAACGCCACCGCAACAGCGGTAAACTGGAACATAAGCGCCGCAGTGTCTGCCATTTCCTCCGGTATCCAAAGAGAACCCAAGTTGGTAATCTGATT
>JALEPO010000144.1 GCA_022768695.1 Clostridia bacterium | reverse complement strand
TGATTTCAATAGGAACAATAGGTCTGATAAAGGCAATAAACACATTTAAGCCGGACAAAAAAATAAAGCTTGCTACTTATGCTTCAAGATGTATTGAAAATGAAATATTAATGTATTTAAGGAAGAATTCAAATATGCGTTCCGAGGTGTCTATTGATGAGCCTCTGAATGTGGATTGGGATGGGAATGAATTGTTGCTTTCGGATATACTTGGAACTGACAACGATGTTATATGCAAGGGCATTGAGGATGAGGTAGACAAAAATCTTTTGGAGACAGCGCTTACAAAGCTGTCTGGACGTGAACGACAAATTATGGAATTAAGATTTGGGCTTCACAACAAAAAAGAAAAGACTCAGAAAGAGGTGGCTGATTTACTGGGAATTTCACAGTCATACATTTCAAGATTGGAAAAACGGATAATTGGTCGACTGAAAAAAGAAATTGCAAAAATGAGCTGATTACATATATAGGTTATACCAAGTACATAGCCGCAAAATAAGCGGCTTAAACTCAAGGAGGAAAAGGTATGACCAACAAAGTAGAAATCTGCGGAGTGAACACATCAAAGCTTCCTACGCTTACGCGAAAAGAGAAGGATGAGCTGTTCTTGAAAATTAAAGCGGGGGACATGAAGGCGCGCGAAAAATTCGTTTATGGGAATCTGCGTTTGGTACTGAGCGTTATTCAAAGATTTAATAACCGCGGCGAAAATGTAGATGATTTATTTCAGGTGGGCTGTATAGGCTTGATTAAGGCAATTGACAATTTTGATTTAAGTCAGGGTGTGCAATTTTCCACATATGCGGTACCTATGATTATAGGCGAGATAAGAAGGTATCTCAGGGACAATAATGCAATACGCGTAAGCCGTTCGCTTAAGGATATTGCCTATAAAGCGCTGCACGTTAAAGAAAAGCTAATCAACGATAATTCAAAAGAACCAACGATTAGTGAAATTGCAAAAGAATTAGAGCTGTCAAAAGAGGAGGTTGTGTTTGCGCTTGATGCAATATCGGATCCTGTTTCGTTATTTGAGCCTATATACCATGACGGCGGCGAAGCAATTTATGTTATGGATCAGGTAAAGGATACAAAAAATGTAGATGAGAACTGGCTCGAAAATATTGCGCTGAGCGAAGCAATGAAGCATATTGACGACAGAGAAAAACACATTTTAAATTTGAGATTTTTTCAGGGGAGGACACAGATGGAGGTTGCTGATGAAATAGGAATTTCTCAGGCACAGGTATCACGTCTTGAAAAAAATGCATTAAAGCAGCTGAGAAAATATATTTAGAAAAATGACCCGGATAAAAATTTCCGGGCCATTTTTCTTTATATTTTTAGCTTAATTAAACAATTTTATCGGTAGCGGATGTCAGATAAAAATCTTTACTTTTAAGTCTGCTAAGTACTTCAATAGCGGTATTTTAATTAGCTATAATTATGAAAAAGTTGTAAATATTTAAAAAATATATTGAAAAGTAAAAAAAAACGTGTTATAATGTACGATATGTAAAAATGTCTAAACAGACACAGAAGGAGGATTTAATCACTATGGCAGTGAAAAATGAACAAATCGAAAAAAATCTTGTAAAGCTTACTTTCGAGGTGAGCGCTGAAGAATTTGATAAGGCAATCAACAAGGTTTATGCAAAGAACGCAAAGAAATTCAATATCCCGGGTTTCAGAAAGGGTAAGGCTTCGAGAGCTATTGTCGAAAAGTATTATACAGAGGCAGTATTCTATGATGAAGCAATTAATCTTGTATTGCCTGAAGCGTATGAGGCTGCTGTGAAAGAATCAGATATTGAACCTGTTGCAAGACCTGAAATTGACGTAGAAGAAATTAAGAAGGGTGAGCCCGTTGTGTTCACTGCACTTGTAACAACTAAGCCGGAGGTTAAATTAGGCGAATACAAGGGTATAGAAGTGGAAAAGATTGACTATACTGTAACAGACGAGGATGTTGATAAGGATATCGAGGCTACTCAGAAGAAGAATGCAAGAATTATCACAGTTGACGATAAGGCAATTGAAAACGGCGATATAGCTGTAATAGATTTTGAAGGCTTTGTTGATGATGTTGCGTTTGACGGCGGTAAGGGCGATGACTATGAGCTTGAAATCGGTTCGGGAACATTTATTCCGGGATTTGAGGAGCAGCTTGTAGGCGCAAAGGCTGAGGATAATGTTGACGTTAAGGTTACATTCCCTGAGGAATATCATGCGGAAGCACTTGCAGGTAAGGACGCTGTATTTAAGGTAACTGTTAAGGAAGTAAAGGTTCGCGAATTACCTGAGCTTGATGATGACTTTGCAAGCGAAGTAAGCGAATTTGATACAATGGAGCAATTTAAGGCTGATGTAAGAGCAAAGCTTGAAAAGGCTGCTGAAGATAAGGCAAAGGCCGAGACTGAAAACAAGGTTATTGATAAGGCAATTGAAAATGCAGAGTTTGAAATTCCTGACGCAATGCTTGAGGCTCAGATTGACAATATCGTAAGAGATTTTTCACAAAGACTTTCATACCAGGGCATGAATCTTGATATGTATCTTCAGTATACTGCTCAGACAATGGATATGTTCAGAGCGCAGTTTAAGGATCAGGCTAAGAAGCAGGTTGAGGGTTCACTTGTTCTTGAAGCAATCCAGAAGCAGGAAGGAATTGAGGCAGGCCCTGAGGAAACAGAGCTTCACCTTGTTGATATGTCAAAGAAATATAACATGGAGCTTGATAAGCTTAAGGAGCTTTTGGGTGATGCAGAGCTTGAAAACATTAAGAAGGAAATTGCAATGCAGAAAACTGTAGAAATGCTTGTAAACAACGCAGTTGTAAAGTAATTGCTGTTTTGTGATATTTATTTTTTTGTGAAAGGACGTAGTGAAATGGCTTTAGTACCAATGGTAGTTGAACAGACCAACAGAGGCGAGCGTTCATATGACATTTATTCAAGATTGCTGGAGGATAGAATTATTTTCCTTGCCGATCAGGTAAATGATGCAACGTCAAGTCTTATAGTAGCACAAATGCTGTACCTTGAATCTAAAGATCCTGATAAGGATATTCAGTTTTATATTGACAGCCCCGGCGGATCAATTACTGCCGGAATGGCTATTTATGATACAATGCAGTACATCAAATGCGATGTGTCAACAATTTGTATAGGTATGGCGGCGAGCATGGGTGCTTTTCTGCTTGCTGCAGGTCAGAAGGGAAAGCGTTTTGCTCTTCCTAACAGCGAGATTATGATTCATCAGCCGTTAATTAGCGGCGGCGGTCTTAGCGGACAGACTACGGATATTAAAATTTATTCTGACCACTTAGTTAAGACAAAGGAAAAAATGAATAGAATTTTAGCTGAAAGAACAGGTCAGACATATGAAAAATTGTGTGATGACACAGAAAGAGATAATTTCATGACAGCCGAGGAAGCAAAATCATACGGCTTGATTGATGACGTTATTATGCCAAGAGCTTCAAAATAGTTCGAATAATTCCGGGAGAGGGTAATTGTAAATTATGGATGAGAAAAAACAACATCATTGTTCGTTCTGCGGTAAATCTGAAAATGAGGTTTCAAAGCTTATCGCAGGACAAGGAGTATATATATGTAATGAGTGTATAGAAACTTGTAACGTAATTCTTGACAGCGTAAGGGAAAACTCGTATAATGTCGGTTCTGATTTGCCTAAACCAAAGGAAATAAAGGAGTTTCTTGACCAGTATGTGATAGGTCAGGAGAAGGCGAAAAAGATTTTATCGGTTGCAGTATATAATCATTACAAGAGAATTGAACATGCGGATAAAGCAAATGATGTTGAGCTGCAGAAAAGTAATATTCTTATGATTGGACCTACAGGCTCCGGAAAAACTTTTCTTGTTCAAAATCTTGCGAGAATCCTTAATGTACCTTTTGCCATTGCGGATGCAACGGCACTTACGGAAGCGGGATACGTTGGTGAGGACGTTGAAACTATTCTTTTAAAGCTTATTCAGGCTGCTGATTATGACATAGAAGCAGCCGAAAGAGGAATAATATATATTGATGAGATTGATAAAATAGCCAGAAAATCAGAAAATGTATCAATAACGCGTGATGTTTCGGGCGAGGGTGTGCAGCAGGCCTTGCTGAAGGTGCTGGAGGGAACAGTCGCTTCCGTTCCTCCACAGGGCGGCAGAAAGCATCCTCATCAGGAATTTATTCAGATTGATACAACAAATATATTGTTTATATGCGGTGGTGCATTTGACGGAATTGAAAAGATAATAGGTGATAGAATCGGCAAGAAGAGTCTTGGCTTCGGTGCGGAAATTGAGAGTAAAAAGGATTTGAATTTAAGTGAGCTGTTGGAGCAGATTATACCGCAGGATTTGCTTAAATTTGGACTGATACCTGAATTTGTCGGTAGATTACCTGTATTTTCAAAGTTAGATCAGCTTGATAAGGATACGCTTATAACAATTCTTACAGAGCCTAAAAACGCGCTGATTAAGCAGTATATTGCATTATTTGAATTTGACGGCGTTAAACTGGAATTTGAGCGTGACGCTATTGTTGCGATTGCTGAAAAAGCAATTAAGCGAAACACTGGAGCAAGAGGACTCAGAGCTATAATTGAAGAGGCTATGTCAGATATAATGTTTGAGGTTCCGTCTGACAATACTATTGAAACAGTAATCGTAACAAGAGAGTGTATTGACAAGGGGAGTGAGCCTAAGATTATTTACAAATCGGGTATCGACCTTGATCTTGATGACGCTCCGAAAAATGGAACACAGGGATAAGTAAGTTTTAATGTGCATATGCACTTATGATAAAATATATAAACATTGAGGAAGGTGGAAGACATGTTTGTATCTGAAGACTTATCAATTAATGAGAAGAACCATTTGGTTATCGGCAAGAATGACACGGTAGAGCTTGCTAAGGAATTTGGTACTCCGCTGTATGTTCTTGACGAAGATTTACTTAGAAAAAACTGTCGTGTATATAAGACTGCCATGGATAAATACTATAATGGAAATGGTCTTGTTCTTTATGCAAATAAAGCATTTTGTTCTTTGTATACATGCAGAATTGTGAAAGAAGAAGGATTGGGAGTTGACGTTGTATCCGGAGGAGAGCTGTATACGGCTATAAAGGCAGATTTTCCTATGGATAAGGTTTATTTTCACGGCAATAATAAGACTGCTGAGGAGCTTGAGCTGGCAGTTAATAATGGCGTAGGTCATATTATTGTAGATAATATTTATGAACTGAATATGCTTAATGAGATTGCGGGAAAAGCCGGAATTGTTCAGCACATAATGTTTAGAATAAAGCCCGGAGTTGACGCTCATACGCACAGCTTTATACAGACAGGACAGATAGATTCAAAATTCGGTGTTGCTCTTGAAAACGGAGAAGCATTTGAGATTATAGAAACTGCGAGCAAAATGCCGAATGTTAAGGTTGACGGTGTACACTGTCATATCGGTTCTCAAATTTTTGATATTGAGCCGTTCTGTAAAGCTGCTGAAATTATGATGAATTTTATTGGTGATTTAAAGGATAAGCTTGGTCTTGAAATCGATATGCTTAATCTTGGAGGCGGATACGGCATTATGTATACTGAAAATGACGATCCTGTTCCTTATGACGAATATATTCAGCACGTTTCAGAGGTTGTGAAGGAAACTGCAGCAAAGCGTAACGTTAAGCTTCCGTTCATAATTATGGAGCCGGGACGTTCAATAATTGCTCCTGCAGGAATAACTTTATATACTGTCGGCGGTGTGAAAGACATAAAAAATGTAAGAAAATATGTTTCTGTTGACGGAGGAATGTGTGATAATCCAAGATATATCCTATATGAATCAGAATATGAGGCAGTAGTTGCAAATAAAGCAAATGCTGAGCGCACTGAAAAGGTGACAATAGCCGGTAAATGCTGTGAATCCGGAGATATTCTTCTTAAGGATGCAATGATGCCGGAAATTGAAGTGGGAGATACTCTTGCGGTACTTGCAACCGGCGCATACAATTACTCAATGTCAAGTAATTATAACAGGATTGCACGACCGGCAGTTGTTGCGGTATCAAATGGCAGCGCTAAGGTTGTTGTAAAAAGGGAAACTTATGATGATTTAATCAGAAATGATGTCTGATACAAAAGAGCCGAAAGGCTCTTTTGTTGTATATAAGGAATTGCTTGTAAGGTGAGCGATTTAGCTTATTGAATTGAAATGCTATAAGTTATATAGTGGTTTTTTTGCATACATCACTTAAAAACAGATATTAGATTTTATTACCGTTTTACATTATGATAAAACTATGGTATACTGTTTTTATCTGATTGGGAAATTTCTATAAGGAGGGATTTTGTGAAACGAACGGGATTAATTATACTGGGAATATTTATAATGCTGCTTGGAAATGCCGCATATGCTGATGTTTTAGGAACTCAGACAGGTGGATGGGATACGGATATGGGGGCATATACTTATTTTCATAATGTAGTATTTCAGTCAGATTCGCAGAGCGTCGGACAACAGACGGAATACTATGTTGAATATATGCCTAACAGTGAGGCTGTTCCTGTTGTGGTAAATGGAGAATCAATATGGGGCAGAAGAAATATTGAGGAAGCTGCATGGTATATGGAGAATAATGGTATGAGACCGTTAGTGGGTATTAATGCAGACTATTTTTCTTTTAAAACCGGTATACCTATGGGTCATACAATTATTGATGGTGAAATTGCCTCAAAAGAGGGTGAAGGTCAGGATGCTGTTGGCTTCAGAGCAGACGGTACGGGATTGATTGACTGGCTTGACATAAAAACAACGCTCTCCGATGGTAGAAACAGTGTAGATGTTATGTATATAAATAAATGGTGTCAGGCAGGCTTTGATCCTATTTATTTGTTTACGGATAAATTTGGCGAAAGCACACAAACGGAATCTGAATGTATATTTATAATTTGCACACCTAACAGCGGCAGATTAAAAATAGGTGATACAATGACGCTTACGGTTGATGAAACATTTATATACAACGGAGAAATTACCATACCTGAGGGCAAGCTTATTCTTGCTATGGACACGAGCGGAAACAGTGAGTATTTCAGCTTTTTAAGCTCTCTTGCCATTGGTCAGAAAATCACAATATCAAATGAAACTGTGGGTAATACGTCATGGAATGACATAGAAAACGGTATGGGTTCAGTGGGCGGCAGGCTTATTTTAAACGGTACTGTGCAAACAGAGTTTGAGCCTGGAGCTGCGCCGCGAACCGCTGTCGGAATTAAGCCGGACGGAAATATTATCTTTTATGTGCTTGACGGCAGACAGCCGGGATATAGCTACGGAGCGCAGATTTCAACTCTGGCAAAGAGAATGAGCGAGCTTGGCTGTGTAGATGCAATCAATCTTGACGGAGGAGGTTCTACAACTATTGCCGGAGTATTTCCGGGTAGTGATAATCTTACTATTACAAATCATCCGTCTGACGGTGAAGCAAGAAGAGTGGCAAATTTTATTTTTCTGAAGGATAATCGTGAGCCTACAGGTATTCCTATGATAATTAATCTTAACACAAAGGAAAATAATAACTATCTTTCTGGTTCGACGGAGCAAATCACGGCAGAATCTGTATTTGATACGCATAATTATAAAATGGATACACTGTCAAATGTATGGTACACAGTGGAAAATTACGAAAACAGTCAAAGTACAGTGGATGAAAACGGTCTTGTAAGACTTAACGGTACAGGAAGTGTTAAAGTGACGGTGTCGAGTGATTTTACAAATGCGGAAACGTATTATGATGTTTATGAAACACCGGATGAAATACGTCTTTACAATGAGAGTGACTGGAAAGAGATTTTGGAAATTTATACTGAAGCAAATGAGGAATTTCAGTTAAATCTAAATGCTGCGGCGTATGTAAACAATGAAGTGCTTTTATCGGATGATACAATGTTTACATGGGAAATTGAAGGCGATATAGGAACTATTACAAAAGACGGAATATTCACGCTTGCGGACACTGTAAATAAATCAGGAAGGATTAAGGTGACGGCAGGTGACTGCACAAAATCAATAGCTGTTTATATTTCAGATTATCCAAAGCCTGTAAATCCGTTTGCGGACACTGACGGACATTGGGCTCAAACTGTTCTTTCTATAATGGCATACCGCGGAGTTATCAACGGTATAGAAGAGGACGGAAAGATGGTATTTAAGCCTGATAACGATATGACGCGTGCGGAATTTGCGGTTATGCTGAGTAATTATTTGAAGCTTGATGTATCTGCATATAAAAATTCAACAGCAGAATTTGAAGATGCGTATGATATACCATTATGGGCTGAAAATGCGGTTAAAGCAATGGCGGATAACGGTATAATTAAAGGAAAAGTTCATGATGACGGAACTGTTACCTTTAATCCGTATGATAAAATTACACGCGCTGAAGCGATGACTATTTTAGGAAGAATTCTTGAGGATAAATATGATGCGACAGAGCTGAATTTTATTGACAGAGATGATATTCCGCTATGGGCTGAAGAAGGTATAAGCAAGCTTATCAGCGCCGGTATTGTCAGTGGATATTCGGATAATACAATATTGCCGAATGTTAATGTAAAAAGAGCAGAGGCGGTTAATATGATGTATAAATTTCAATGAAAAACATATTGATTTTTTTGCCGGGAAATAGTATAATTAAATTAACAAATACTGTTTCGGGAGGAAAAATATATGGAATTAAATGATATTAAGGCTTCGATTGAAAGCGGAAAAACGGTTCTTGGTATAGAATTGGGCTCGACAAGAATCAAAGCTGTGCTAATCGGTGAGGATAATGCTCCTATAGCATCGGGAAGCCATGACTGGGAAAATAAATATATTAATAATATTTGGACATATAGCTTGGAAGATATTTGGGCAGGGGTTCAGGACAGCTATTCAAAAATGGCATCAGAGGTTGAAGAAAAATACGGTACTTCACTGAAAAAAATCGGTGCGATTGGCTTTAGTGCAATGATGCATGGATATATGGTTTTTGATAAGAACGGCGAGCTGCTTGTGCCGTTCAGAACATGGCGTAACAGTATTACGGAGCAGGCATCGGAAAAGCTGACAGAATTATTTAATTATAATATTCCTCAGAGATGGAGCATTGCACATCTGTATCAGGCAATTTTAAATAATGAGGACCATGTTGATAATATAGACTTCATTACAACTCTTGCCGGATATATTCATTGGCGGCTGACCGGCAGAAAAGTGCTTGGAGTAGGAGAAGCCTCGGGAGTATTTCCGATTGATATTAATACTAAGCAGTTTAATAAAGAAATGATAGACCGCTTTAATGGTTTGCTTGACACTCCGTGGAAGATAGAGGATATTCTGCCGGAGGTGCTTTTAGCGGGAGAAAATGCAGGCACTCTTACAGAGGAGGGAGCAAAGCTGCTTGATGTCAGCGGTAAGCTGGAAGCAGGCGTACCTTTATGTCCTCCGGAGGGAGATGCCGGAACAGGCATGGTAGCAACCAACAGTGTTGCAAAACGTACAGGCAATGTAAGCGCAGGAACTTCTGTTTTTGCGATGATTGTTCTTGAAAAGGAGCTTTCAAAGGTATATCCTGAAATTGATTTGGTTACTACTCCGGCAGGTGAGCTTGTAGCTATGGTTCATGCAAATAACTGTACTTCTGATATAAATGCGTGGGTAAATTTATTTAAGGAATTTGCCGATGCTATAGGCGCACCTATAAGCATACCAAAGCTTTTTGACACGCTTTATTTTAAGTCGCTGGAGGGTGACGCTGATTGCGGCGGACTGATGTCTTACGGATACCTTTCGGGAGAAAATATTACACATATGGAATCGGGATGCCCAGTGTTTATTCATCCGGCTGACAGTAAAATGAATTTAGCAAACTTTATGCGCACACATTTGTTTACTTCATTAGGTGCGTTAAAGATTGGATTAGATATATTAATGCAGTCAGAGGGAGTAAAATTAGATAAAATTTTAGGGCACGGAGGTTTGTTCAAAACCGAAAAGGTAGGTCAGAGCTATATGGCGGCAGCCATTAATGCTCCCGTAACTGTTATGGAAACTGCCGGAGAAGGCGGTGCATGGGGTATAGCGCTGCTTGCGTCATATATGATAAATAAGGACGAAAATGAGTCACTTGCAAATTATCTTGATAATAAAATATTTGCAGGTATGCCGGGTGTGACTCTTGAGCCTGATGCTAAGGATGTGGAAGGCTTTAATGAATTTATCAAGAGATATACAAATGGACTGCCGATTGAACGTGCGGCGGTAGACAGCAATATATAAGCCCAATAAGGCTTTTGCACTAATTAGTAAATAGATAAATGAATTGATTTCAGGGACGGCTGTCAGCCGTCCCTGAAGATTATTAAGTAAATATTATTGTTTTTAGTTAAAATTACTGATATAATAGAGTTTACAGGAGGATAATAAGATGAAGAAGTTAATTTATGATAACAAATTATCCTGTGAGGAGGATGTTAAAGATTTTCGCTTGGAGGGCAGCGCTAATATATATTTTGAAAATGGAAAAATGCGTATGAAAAATGCGTTGTCAGCTGATTTAGGGCAAAAGTCAAACTTTGTTTTTTGGTGCCCTGAGGAATTTCCGTCAGATATTATGATTGAATGGGATTTCAGACCGATTGAAGAGCCGGGACTTGCAATTATGTTTTTTGCTGCAAAGGGCTGTAATGGCGAGGATTTGTTTGATGAATCATTAACTGAACGTGACGGACAATATAATCTGTATCACTCAGGGGATATAAATGCGTACCACGTTTCATATTTTCGCAGAAAGTGGGAGGAGGAGAGAGGCTTTCATACCTGTAACCTCAGAAAAAGCAAGGGCTTCCACCTTGTTGTACAGGGAGCAGATCCGATTCCAAACTGCGATGACGCATTTGAAAGCTATCATATACAGCTTGTAAAGAAAAACGGGAAAATAGATTTTATTATAAATGATTTAACTGTATTCTCGTGGCAGGATGATGGAAAAGAGTATGGAGAGGTACTCGGCGGCGGTAAAATAGGATTCCGTCAGATGGCGCCGATGATTGGAGAATACTCAAATCTTAAGGTATATGAAATATAGTAAAAACAGAAAGGGAAATACATGGAAAAGGCATTAAAAGTCTTAGAATTTAATAAGATACTTGACCGCCTTGCATCTTATACGGAGAGCGAAACGGTAAAGAAGAGAATAATAGAAATAAAACCTTTTACAGAGCTTGAGGACGCAAAAAATGCTCAGCGTGAAACTACAGAGGCGATGATAACCTCCTTAAAGCTCGGAGCCCCTCCGGTAAATCTTTCAGTTGAGAATGTTCTTGGAGCGGTGAAGCGTACGGAGCGCGGCGGTACTTTGCATACTAAAGAGCTTTTGGATATTTCAAGGCTTTTGTATGTGGCGCGCAGAATGAAAGCGTATTTGTCAGAAGCGGCTCAGGAGTGTACAAAGCTTCATGAAATTGAAGAAAATATTATAACGGCAAAGGCTTTGGAGGATAAAATTAATTCCTGTATTATTTCAGAAAACGAGATTGCGGACGACGCCTCGCCTGAATTAAATACAATAAGGCGTAAAATGCGCAGTCTTAATGGCAGGATAAAAGAAACTCTTAATTCTATGCTTCATTCGGGACATTATAAGAAATTTTTGCAGGACCCTATTGTTACAATGCGTTCTGACAGATATGTAATTCCTGTAAAAAGCGAGTATAAGGGCGAGGTTCCGGGAATAGTTCACGACACATCGGCAAGCGGCGCAACGCTGTTTATTGAACCTATGAGCGTTGTAAATAATAATAATGAAATTCGTGATTTAAGGAATAAGGAGCAGATTGAGATTGAACGTATCCTTATGGAGTTATCTACAGCAGTCAGTGAAAACAGTCATGCTGTTTTTGTAGATTTTAATAATATAGCAAATCTGGATTTTATGTTTTGCAAGGGAAGATTGTCGCTTGATATGAATGCCAATGAGCCAAAGCTAAATGATGAGGGCAGAATTATTCTGAAAAAGGCGCGTCATCCGCTTATTGACAAGGAAAAGGTTGTTGCAAACGATATTTATCTTGGCGGCGATTTTGATACATTGGTTGTTACCGGACCTAATACAGGAGGTAAGACTGTTACGTTAAAAACAATAGGCTTGTTTTCAATTATGGCTGCGTCAGGACTGCATATTCCTGTACAGGATAATAGTGAAGCGGCGGTTTTTAATAATATATTTGCGGATATAGGTGATGAACAGTCTATAGAACAGAGTTTGTCGACGTTCTCATCTCATATGGTAAACATTGTGAATATTATTAATAGTATAGATTATAATTCGCTTGCGTTGTTCGATGAGCTTGGAGCAGGAACAGATCCTACCGAAGGCGCTGCTCTGGCAATATCAATACTTGAGTTTCTGCGTGCAAGAGGTGTAAAAACTGTTGCCACAACTCATTACAGCGAGCTAAAGCTTTTTGCGCTTTCGACTGAAGGTGTTGAAAATGCATCCTGTGAATTTGATGTTTCGAGCTTGCAGCCGACTTATAAGCTGTTGATAGGAGTACCCGGTAAATCCAATGCGTTTGCCATTTCAAGACGTCTTGGACTTGACGAAAGAGTTATAGACCGCGCAAACGATATTCTGTCGGATGAGGATGTAAAGTTTGAGGATGTTATAACAGATTTGGAGCAGAACAGAGCAAAGGCTCGTGAGGAAGCGGATGAGGTTGCAAGAATGAAGCGTGAGCTTACAGATTTGCGCAGGCAGCTTGAAAAGGACAGAATAAAGCTGAAAGAAAATAAATCGCGCATAATGGAGGAGGCTCACCGCGAGGCGAAAATTCTGATTATGGATGCTAAGGAAGAGGCTAATTCTATAATACGGGACCTTGAAAAAATGCGTCAGCAGGGAATAAACTCAGGCGGAGACCTTAATAAAAAGACAGCAAAGGCGCGTGAAAGTCTGAAGGAGAAGGAGGACAGCATTGATACAAAAATGGCGCGTGTAGCCAAGCCTAAAAAATCGTATGTTGAGCCACCGAAAAATCTTAAACCGGGAGCTGCTGTAAAGATACTTGACATGAATCAGGAGGCAACTGTGTTAAAGGAGCCGGATAAAGACGGGAATGTGCGTGTTCAGGCTGGAATAATTAAGCTGGACGTCCATATAACCAATCTGCGCTGTGTAGAGGAAAAGAAATCGAAAGAGCTTGCAGAAAAATATGTTAAAAGTACAAGAGCTTTTGAATCAAAGACAAAAAATGTTTCTACTGAGGTGGATGTAAGAGGTCAAACTCTTGAAGAAGCGTGGGTAAACGCCGAAAAATTTCTTGACGACTGCTACTTGGCGGGAATTTCGCCGGTTAGCATAATACACGGTAAAGGCACGGGTGTTCTGCGAAAGGGAATACAGCAGTATTTGAAAAAGCACAGATATGTCAAATCATATCGTAACGGCAAATACGGCGAGGGCGAAGACGGTGTAACTATAGTGGAGTTGAAATAATGGCAAAGGAAAAGAAAGCTGTGACAAATGCAATGCGTTTGTTGAACAGCAAAAAGATAAATTATGAGTCTGTTGAATATGAAGCGGACGAGGTGGGCGTTCATTTCGGGGAAATGATTTCGGAGATTACCGGTATACCTCCTGAAAAATCCTTTAAAACTCTTGTTGCAAAGGGCGATAAAACAGGCGTTATAGTGAGCTGTGTACCTGTGAACTGTGAGGTTGACCTGAAAAAGCTTGCAAAGGTTTCAGGCAATAAAAAGACTGAGATGATTCATGTAAAGGAATTGCTTGGTCTGACAGGATATATACGAGGCGGAGTTTCGCCAATAGGCATGAAAAAGAAATATCCGACATATATCAACAATACTGCAAATGAGTTTGACACCGTCGCTGTAAGCGGCGGAAGATGCGGAACAACAGTTTTGCTTTCGCCGTCAGATTTACAAAAGGTGACGGAATGTGAATTTGCAGATATTATAAAGGATTGAAAGGAGAATAAACATGGCAATATTTCAGAGTGCGGATATACTTATTCCGCAGAATGTGGATTTTGAGAAATGGAGCGTTGTGGCGTGTGATCAATACACATCAGAGAGAGAATACTGGGAGGATGTAAAGACAATAGTAGGTGACAGCCCATCTACGCTTAACATTATATTCCCGGAGGTATACCTTGAGGACGGTGACGGTGACGAGCGCATAAAGAGAATAAACGCAACAATGGAGGAATACCTAAAAAAAGGCATTTTTCGTGAGCTTAAAGACACATTTATCTATGTTAAAAGAACACAGCCAAATGGAAAAACGCGCCATGGTATTGTAGGTAAGCTTGACCTTGAGGAATATGACTTTTCAAAAGGCTCACAGTCAAAGATTCGTGCAACCGAAGGAACGATTATTGAACGTATACCGCCAAGACAGCGTATAAGAAAGAATGCGCCCCTTGAAGCACCGCATATTCTTATTCTTATAGACGACAGGGGAAAAACAGTGGTTGAACCTCTTGAAGAAAAAGTAAACGATTTCGAGAAAATATACGACTTTGATCTTATGAAAAATTCAGGACATATCGTAGGCTATAACGTGGACGAAGCGTCAAAGAATGAAATACTTTCGGCAATTGAAAAGCTGGGCGACAAGGACGCTTTTGAATCAAAATACGGCGTATTTGATAGGGGAGTCCTTATGTTTGCGGCAGGTGACGGAAACCATTCACTTGCAACCGCAAAGACCTGTTGGGAGGAGATAAAGAAAGACCTTTCAGAGGAAGAAATTGCAACACACCCTGCGCGTTTTGCACTTGTAGAGCTTATGAATATCCATGATGACACACTTGAGTTTGAGCCGATACAGAGAATAATCTTTGATACAGAGCCAAAAAAGCTTCTTGATGCGCTTGTAAACCACTATAATGCTTCGTACACGAATAACGGCGGACAACGTATAGACTATACATATCAGGGAAATGAAGGAAGTATATATATAACTGAAACGGATTCAAATCTGCCTGTTGGAACATTGCAGAAATTTCTTGATAAATATCTTAACGAAAACGGCGGCAAGATAGATTATATTCATGGCAATGATGTTGTAAGAAGTCTGGCAAAAAATGATAATGCGATAGGATTTATGGTTGACTCAATGGAAAAGAACGATTTGTTCACAACGGTTATAAAGGACGGTTCACTTCCGAGGAAGACATTCTCAATGGGCGAGGCGGCTGATAAGAGATTTTATCTCGAGTGTAAAAAAATAAGATAAAATCTATTTGTATGTAGAACGAAATAAAAAAATAACAAAAATGACATATAAAACTATAGAAAATTTTATAATTGCGTGGTATAATAGTATATAATATATTATAACCAAATCAGCTAAGGCTGTACGGTATGTCAGAAAGGAGCTATTGATATGGATGATATTTTTGAAAAAATAAAATCAGGTGCGAATACATTTAAAAAGAGCGCCAAGAAGGTTACAAAGCAGGTTGTCCGTAAGACTAATGACGCTGTAAGCCAAACAAAAATAAATTTCGCTATAAATGAAACTGAAAATAAAATCACAGAAATTTATGAAGATATGGGCAGAAATATTTACCGCGAGTATTTAAAAGACGGTGATACTGCTGAAAGTATGCTTGAAAGCTGTGAGAAGATTGATGGATTGTTTGAAGAAATTGATTTACTAAAAGAAAAAATTGCTGAATTAAAGAAGTCGGTTAAATGTCCGTGCTGCGGAGAGTATAATAAGAATGAAGCTTCGTATTGTTCAAAATGCGGAATGGAGCTTAAAGCAGAGCCTGATAAAGCACCGGATGAACAAGTAGATGAAATTACAGAGGATGCGGAGGATAAAACAGCACCTAAAAAGGTTGTAACAATCCGTGCAAGAAAGCCTGTTAATCAGGAAGATTAATTCTTAAGGGAGAATATACCATGCAGGAAAAATTTAGTGAATTTATAAAGTACGCGCGCGATGCAAAGAAAAAAGTTATAGCTAAGATAAAAAAGGACGAAGATATGGAAGATAAAGATTTGAATATTGAATCATATGATGGTGAAGATGCTTTTTATTCCGGAAATGATGAGGATTATGAAGAGTTTTTGAAGAGTGTTGACGGTAAAATAAATGCTTCAGAGGATGCGGAACCCGTAGAAAACACTCAAAAAATAAATCTGAATTTAGGCGATACTATAAATATTCAGGGAGTTATTGATAAATTCAAGAAAAAAGCGGGTGAACTGGGGACTGTCGCAAAGAATGTCAAGGAGGACGTTGCCGGCAGAATTGAAGATTTTAAGGCTGCAACAGCTGAAAATGAGCAAGACGAGGATGACGGTGAAACACGCTTTGAAAAGTGTTCGGAATTTGAAAAGATTGCTGAAGATATTAAAAATTTTGACGTAGAAGGAATTAAAAATCACATTTCAGACAGCGTAAAGGGTTCAATAGAGAAGCTTGATGATTTCAAAGAGGGAATTACGTCTATTACGGAAAGATTTAATTCTACTGATGAGAAGGTTGAGGTTGTATCGGAGCAGATTAATACTGTCTGTGAAAAAGTAGATGCTCTTTCTGAGAAGCTTCAGCTTATTGAAATTCAAGAGATGGAGAATAATAAGGAAAAGAGTCAGAACGATGCGGAATTAAAGCATTCATTAGGTAATATCAGCGATGATATTGCTGAAATCAAGCAGGCAGTAACAAGTGTTTCAAAGCTTAATGACAGTATTTTTGATTTGAAAAATGCTCAGGTGAATACCAAGAATTCTCTTGCGGAGCTTGAAGCCGGATTTATTAAATTAAAAAGAAAATGTGTTGTGGGAGTTACAATTTTGAGTGTTTTAGGGGCAATAACTATCGCGCTTGAGATTGTTCAGCTTTTATCTTAATTTAGTATATTAATGCCTGACACCATAATTTGGGGAGGCGATCCTACTTTTGGAAACGTTGCAGGGTTCGTGTAAACTTTTAAGACATAATGCTATGTAAACCTTTGTAATTACCCCAAAAATCAAAAATCCGTATTTCTGTTGAGGCTGATTTTATCATGTATTTTAGCCTTTACAGGGATACGGATTTTAATATAATATTATAAAATGTTTGTGTAAACCAAAAATGAGGTTTACACAAAATCGGGATTTTTCTCGCTCGGTGCAGACATAGGCTTGGACTATTTTGTGATGTTAATCCAAGTCTACATCTGTACTCTGTCGGACTCATACAGCCGATTGTTAGGGAGCATGAAAAATTATCGTACCATTTCATCTTGCTTTCCGGTGGAATGGTGAGATTTTATTATAGATTCAACTTCGTCCTTTGAACTTATGGACATATCACCGGATACTGTATTTTTAATTGCACTCAATGCATTTCCGACCGACATCGCACGTTCAATATCTCCGCCGGATAAAATACCATAAAGCACACCTGCAACATATGCGTCGCCGCTTCCGACTCTGTCAATAACTTCAATATTTTCATAATGCGGTTCCTCGTAGAAATTACCATCATAATATATTCTCGAACCAAAATTGTGCTTTGTGGGACTTACAACTTCACGACGAGTTGTTGCAACTATTTTACAGCCATAGTCATCTGAATAGCCTTTCATAATTTCGTCAAGCGTACCGGTTCGTTGAAGCATTCTTCTGGATGTTTCCTCTGATACAAACAAAATATCAACAAGAGGGAAGATTTTTTCGATTACTTCACGCGCCTCATCCTCGCTCCATAAGGTAGCTCTGTAATTGACATCGAAAGAAATTGCAACATTGTTCTTTTTCATTAACTTTATCATTGCTAATGCTGTTTCGCGTAGATTTGGGTCCAATGCAAGAGATATGGAGCTAATGTGGAATACGCGTGTTTTTGTGTATATATCATCAGGTATTTCTGAAAGCTTTAGAGAACAGACAGATGCGTTTGCACGGTCATATACAACAGCGGATTTTCGCGGATAAACACCACTTTCGTAATAATAAATGCCAAGACGTTTGGAATCGCTGTCATCCCATATTACATAATCATCGCTTACGTTCCCGTAACGGATACGGCGCGCGATAAAGTGTCCCATTTTATTTTTGGGAAGTTTTGTAACGACAGCAGCTCGTATGCCAAGACTGGCTGCGCCTGAAGCAACGTTAAATTCTGAACCGCCGCAATTTTTTTCGAATGTTTCACTTTGAGAAATTTTTTCTTTATTGGGCGGTGATAATCTAAGCATAACTTCGCCAAAACTAACAAGATCAAATTCTGCTTTTTTCTTTATAAATTCCATTTTTTTGCCTCCTTATATTTATACAATTAAATTTGATATACGAATAAAAAGCAGTGCAAATTAAGAGCTGTTTATCACTCTATTATACATTTTCAATTCGCATATCTGCTTTTTGATTCTGTGTTTCACTAAAATATCTTCCATATCAGTAAAACTAATCATCTAACTGATTATATTATAATAAATTTAATTGCAATTATCAAGTAAATAATTGTTGGTTTTACGAAAATTTTAAAAATTCAATAGAGGCATATTTACAATTCTAAAATTTTTAATTAAATCCACTACGGCATTTCTTAATATGACTGAGAAATCTCATGCGATAATTTCTCTATGCATCGCTTTTCTATCCGGCTGACATAGCTGCGGCTTATGCCTAATATATCGGCGATTTCCTTTTGCGTTTTCTTTTTAGTGTTGTTTAAACCGTAACGCCAGCATATTATGTTGAATTCATTGGGGGAAAGCACCTTTTTCATGGCGTTGTATAGTTTTTTTGATTCAAGTTTTTCGAAGACCATATCTGAAATATCCGTGTTGTCTGCCGTAAGAATATCGGAGAAGGTCATGTTGTTTCCTTCACGGTCTGTTCCTATGCTTTCATCTATAGAAATCTCTCGCTGATATTTTTTTGAGGTTCTAAGTGTCATAAGTACTTCATTTTCAATGCATCTGGCAATATAGCTTGAGAGTCTGGGGTTTTTATTGGGATTAAATGTGTTTATTCCCTTAATAAGACCGATTGTGCCTATTGAGATTAAATCTTCCATATTATTTTCGTCAGAATATTTTTTTACAATATGTGCAACTAAACGCAGATTACGTTCTATAAGTATATTTTTGGCATTTGTATCTCCGTCAAGGTATAACTGTAAATATTTTTTTTCTTCCTCCGGAGTGAGCGGCTTTGGAAATGCCGCATTTCCGCTTACATATCCGGCAAGGATAAGAACGGTTTGAATCCACTCAAAAAATATGCCGCTTAAAAACAAGACAGACACCCCCTTTAAATATATAATATGATAAAAAGTTAAGGGATGTGCCGGTACAATTGTCCAAATTTTAACTCTAAGCTGTTACTATTTTTCAGGCTTATACAGCTGCTTGTTGCGGCAGGCATGAATTTCACACTGAAAATATTGAGTGAGTAATAATTCTATCGGATAACCGGAGATGTTGTATAATCTCTGCCGGCTTTTTTATTTTCTGCTTCACATAGAGCTGCAATATCTGTAGCGCGTATGTCCATTTTGAATAAAGTGTTATCGGCTTTATAATCAGCCGTTTTTGTTATAATAGGCAGTTTTGACCGTATTTTGAGTTCTTTTAGAACAGCCTTTCCGGTATCGTTCATTGCGAGCACGCGTATATAGTCCGGCAAATGTTCAGACATTTCTGATGTGATACCAAGAAGCGAGGAAATGAGTATTCTTTTTATCCTGCTCATTGTATAGCGCTTTGTTTTGACGCTTTCTGCGATTTTGTCTATTGTATGATATTCTGCCGCTGCTTTTAAAATACGGTTTTCAAGACCTTCGCTTACATCGTTAATTTTCTGTAATTCCCCGGCTGACATCATTCTTAAATTTGCGGTTACAGCGTTATCTAAGCATGACAGGTTGTTAGGTTTGGAATTGAATTTTGTAAAGCTGCTGGCGTCACCGCCGTTTTTCAATATATTTCTTATAGCTGACGCACTTGCTGTTCCCCCGTGCGGAATAAGATCGTTATATCCGGCACCGTGACGTTTTATTGTAATCGGTGTTATTTTACTGTTTAATCGCAGCAATGCCCTCAAATATTCTATTCCCAGAATGTTATTAGGAGTTGAGAGAAGTCCCTTTGGAAGTATGTGTTCGTATGCCTTTTCGCGTGCAGAAGGATAACTAATACCTGTGGAAATAAGCTGCTTAATCAATTTGGATGTTTCCGGGGATTCATTTTCCATAAGCCGAGCAGCAGTAGTCATGGCGTCTATATCGCCGCATTCTGACCCGAAGCATATTTCGTCAACACCCATACGGTCAAGGAGAGCAACCGCACCCAAAGCAAACTTTTGCGCTGTATTAAGAGCGAAAACAACCGGAAGCTCAATTACTAAGTCAATTCCGCCTATTAGCGCATATTCAGCTCGTGTCCATTTGTCCGCGACGGCAACATCGCCGCGCTGAACAAAGCTTCCGCTCATAACAGCGACAATGGCATCACTTTTTATGCTGTTTATCTGGTAGGAATGTCCGCTGTGAAAAGGGTTATATTCGGCAACAATTCCGGTAATTTTAATACTGTTCACAAAATTTCACCTCTGAGCTTATAACTAAATTCAAATGTCAGCCATCTTAAAATATTTCAAATCATAATTCATACGAAAAAAATATTTTATGGCGAAACAAAGCACCTTTATTAAGTATTATACATTAAATTTTGGAATATGTACAGATAAAATGATAAATAATAGTAAAAAACCTATTGACAAAGTATGAATTGTGGAGTAAAATAGTAACATATGAATAAGTATTCATACAATAGAAATAAATTCACTTCAGGACAGGAGATGGGAAAATGAGCGTTTATATGGATAATAACGCCACTACCTATATGAAAAAGGAAGTTCTTGACGCAATGCTTCCGTATTATACGGATATCTTTGGAAATGCTTCCTCAAAATTTTATAAAACAGGCAGAGATGCTGAACAGGCGTTATATAAGCTGCGTGAAAGTGTTGCGAAGAACATCGGCGCGGCACATGCGAATGAAATTTATTTTACCGGTTCAGGCTGCGAAGCGGATAACTGGGCATTAAAAGGTATTGCCTTTGCAAATAAAGGCAAAGGAAATCATATTATAACCTCAAAGATTGAGCATCATGCTATTTTGCATACCTGCGAATATCTTGAAAAGCATGGCTTTGAAGTAACATATCTTGACGTAGATGAATATGGTGTTGTGAAGCCGGAAACTGTTGAAAACGCTATTACGGAAAACACAATATTAATAAGTATAATGACCGCAAATAATGAAATTGGAACAATTGAGCCAATAAGGGAGATAAGTGAGATTGCAAAAAAGCATAAGATTATTTTCCATACTGACGCAGTACAGGCTATAGGGCATATGCCGATTAATGTGCAGGAGCTGGGAGTGGATATGCTGTCACTTTCGGCACATAAATTTCACGGTCCTAAAGGTGTCGGAATGCTTTATATAAGAAACGGTGTGAAAATCGATAATCTTATCCACGGCGGAGGTCAGGAGCGCGGTAAGCGTGCGGCAACGGAAAATCTTGCCGGAATTGCAGGTCTTGCAAAGGCTTTGGAAATTGCAACGGATAATTTGGACGAAAATATTGCAAAGCTTACAAAGCTCAGAGACAGATTAATTAAAGGAATACAGGAAAGTATACCTTATTGCCGCCTAAACGGCGCTTTGGGAGATAAAAGATTATGCAATAATGCAAATTTCTCGTTTAAGTATGTTGAAGGAGAATCAATACTTATGATGCTTGATATGAAGGGGGTTGCAGCATCAAGCGGAAGCGCATGCGCATCCGGTTCTCTTGATCCGTCGCACGTTCTTCTGGCTATTGGTCTACCTCATGAAATAGCGCATGGTTCGCTGAGATTAAGCGTGGGCGACGATACAACCGAGGAAGATGTTGATTATGTATTGGAAGTTCTTCCTCCTATTATAAAAAGACTGCGGGATATGTCGCCGCTATATGAAGATGTTTTGAAAGGAGATAATAAATAATGTACAGTGAAAAGGTTATGGATCATTTCTCAAATCCGAGAAATGTGGGAGAGATAGAAAACGCAAATGCCGTAGGACAGGTCGGCAACGCTAAATGCGGAGATATAATGAAGATATACATGGACATTGAGGATAATGTTATTAAGGATGTAAAATTTAAAACATTTGGATGCGGCGCTGCAATTGCAACAAGTTCTATGGCAACGGAAATGGTTAAGGGCAAGACTGTGGACGAAGCTTTAGCTCTTACTAATAAGGCTGTCATGGAGGCTCTTGACGGACTTCCGCCTGAAAAAATACATTGCTCGGTTTTGGCTGAGGAAGCAATCCAGTCTGCGATAGAGGATTACAAGAAAAGACAGGGAATAGAGCTTAAATCTGATAATAAGTGCGATTTTTGCTGTAAGAAATGTCATGATATAGATTAATTAGGGATAAGTCGATTTTTAAAAATCAACCAAAGTGATTATTCAGAAAAACAAGTTAAATACAAATAATAAACTCATAAATGGGCTGAAACTCTTGACAACTCAAGTGTTTCGGCTCTTTTTAGCTTGGTTTTGACTTGAAATTAAGGCTTAAAAAAGATGTTTTTTTGCAGAAAAATTTAGTTTTGTACATAACAAAAATTGACCTCCAAAAGTCAGACCTGAAAATCTAATTTTTGGAAGTCAGTTTTTATAGTAAAATATAGGCTTTACAGCGAAAATCATAGTATCATGAATGTAGTTAATAACTACAGTTTTTATCAAGATTTAAAGGAATAAAAGCAGACTTAAGGCTATTATAGCCATGCCGGTAACGAAGCCGATAATGGTAATCTTGCTTTTTTCATATTCTCTTGCCATTGGCAGCAACTCTTCTATTGATATGAATACCATAATTCCGGCAATTATTCCGAATAAGATTCCGAATATAATGTCGTTGAAAAATGGACGTAAAATTAAATATCCGATTATTGCTCCTAAAGGTTCTGTTATTCCGGAAAAGAAAGATACCATAAAAGCTTTTTTTCTGCTGCCTGTTGCGTAATATATAGGAACTGATGTAGCGATACCCTCAGGAATATTATGTATCGCTATTGCTACAGCAATTGCGATACCTAAATGTGGATCCTGCAGTGCGGAAGTAAATGTTGCAAGACCTTCTGAATTGAAAGTGTTGTTGTAAATAAAGGAATGCATAAAATAGGCATATTATAATTATCCGAAATGCGTTAATGGGGAGAATGTGGGCATATTCCGGAGGGGTACTCAAAAACTGACGATTTGTATGTCTGTGTAAAGGAAGGAAGAAAACGAGTATATTATTTGTCATTTTTTGTAACAGGTATTTTCAGAATTTAAATATTTACACAAACAAGACAACATGGTAAAATATATATCATAGTGCATTATCAAATATGAGAATCAAATTATGGCATTATTTACTGAAATAAGTATGCCGAACTTTAATAAAATGAACATACTTAATACAGCTTGTCTGACGGACTTTGTGCGTGAAAAAGGAACAACATAAAAATATTTTTTAAGCTTTCCTCCGGGCCTTTTTGATGTCCTTTGGGGTTTATAATAGATTTTAAACAGACAGTTGTATATAAATTCAAAGAAAGAACGGAATTTGAAAGAAAAATAGAACAATAAAGCATCATAAATTTTGTAAAAAACGCACAAGTAAAAATTTCTAAAAATAAGCAAATATAAATTGAAAATATTGTGAAAAAGTGATATAATTGTTGTATATGTATACAAAGGAGGCGTTAAACGTGGCAAACGACATATCTTCACTGCCCGCAAGAAACGGCAGACTTGTAAACAGGAAATTTACAGAGTTCTTTTTTCCGTCGGTGCTGATGTCGGCATCAATATCGCTGAGTATAATAATCGACTCTGCAATAGTGGGAAATGTTCTCGGCAGCAATGAGCTTGGGGCAATGAATCTTATCATGCCGCTGTCGCTGTGTT
>JALEPO010000100.1 GCA_022768695.1 Clostridia bacterium | reverse complement strand
AGGCATTAAATGGCATAAAATCTATGCCTGTAAATATTTCCATAATAAACTAACGTTGAAATCCGCATTTTTTGCGGATTTCTTGTATTTATATGCCTTTGAACTATACACGAAACTCACCGCTCGACGTACCCTCGTACGTCTTCGGGCAAGGCAAAATGCGGATAAATCCGCATTTTACTTCGTTTCGTGCATTCTGCATCTAAATTCATTCAGCCCAAAAGGGGGTGTTGCTTAACGCAGCACCTCCTAATTTATCAATTCGTAAATATATAATTCTGTCGCTTTTCTTCTTTTTTCTTTAAAAATATTTACAATTCTGCCTCTTTATTATATAATAAAATAGATAGATACTATTTTAAAGGAGTGTTTTTAAGTGTTTCGTCCAATGCGGAGAATGAATCAGGAGCTTACCACTGAAGAAATCGAGCAAATAATGAAAAGCGTTCCTACGGGAATTCTTGCCGTACATGGCGATAACGGCTATCCTTACACTGTACCGCTTAACTTTGTTTATGATAATGGCGCAGTCTATTTTCATTGTTCGAAATCAGGACATAAAATCGACGCAATAAAAAATAATGATAAGGTGTCGTTTTGCGTAGTAGCAAAGGATAAGGTTATTCCGCAGAAATTTGCCACTGATTATTACAGTGTTATACTGTTTGGCAGAGCAAAAATACTTTCCGAAAATGATGAAATAATAAACACACTGAAGCTTATAAACCAAAAGCTTGCTCCTGATTTTTCAAAAGAGGGAAACCTTGAGATTGAGCAGGCAATTGACAAAGTATGTATTGTAAAAATAGAAACGGACCATATCACCGGAAAAGCCGCTATAGACGGAATTCGTGATACGGCAGAATAAGGAGGAAAAATCATGGGAAAATTATTCGGAACAGACGGTATCCGCGGAATTGCAAACAAAGACTTAACAGCAGAGCTTGCATTTAAAACCGGTCAGTGCGGAGCGTATGTGCTTACAAAGCATACATCACGACGTCCGCGTATATTAATAGGAAAGGATACCAGACAATCGGGTGATATGCTTGAAGCGGCGCTTACAGCCGGTCTTTGCTCTGTGGGCGCGAAGGTTATTCCTCTTGGAATAGTTCCTACTCCGGCTGTCGCATATCTTACACGTTTTTATAAGGCTGACGCAGGCGTTGTTATCAGCGCGTCACACAATCCATGTGAATATAACGGAATTAAGTTCTTTAACGGTGACGGATATAAGCTGTCGGACGGAATAGAGAATGAAATAGAAGCGTATATTTTGGGTGAAAAAACAATAGGTGAGCTTCCGACACACGGCAAGGTAGGATATGTAAGCGCAAACCACAACGCAGTCGAGGACTATGTTTCCTTTGCCTGCTCAACCATAGACTGCCGTTTAGACGGAATGAAGATTGCGGTTGACTGCGCAAACGGAGCAAGCTATCAAACCGCATTTAAAGCTCTTAATAAGCTTGGCGCAAATGTGGAGGCTATTCACAATACTCCTGACGGAGTTAATATAAATCATATGTGCGGTTCAACCCATATGGAGAGCCTTCAGGCATATGTAACATCAATCGGTGCGGATATAGGTATCGCCTTTGACGGCGACGCCGACAGAATGCTTGCCGTTGACGAAAACGGCAAGCTGATTGACGGTGACCAGATTATGGCAGTATGCGCGGATTTTATGCGCGAACAGGGAACACTGAAGCAAAACACGCTTGTTGCAACTGTTATGAGTAATCTTGGTTTATTTATTGCCGGTGAAAAAATGGGAATAAATATTCCGCGTACAAAGGTCGGTGACCGCTATGTTCTTGAGGAAATGCTTAAAAATGGCTATAATATAGGCGGTGAACAGTCAGGACATATCATCTTCCTTGACCATAATACAACCGGTGATGGTCTTGTAAGCGCATTGCAGTTCCTTGCAGTGCTGAAGAAAACAGGTAAAAAGGCATCTGAAGCAGCTTCAATTGTAAGCGTTCTTCCGCAGGTGCTTGTAAACGCAACTGTTAAGCTTGAAAACAAAGAAAAATATATGGACAATGAACAAATTGCTTCTTCCTGCAAAGCCCTTGAGGAGGAATTTGCCGGAGAAGGAAGAGTTCTTATTCGTCCTTCGGGAACAGAACCGCTTGTCAGAGTTATGATTGAGGGTAAAGACAAGGAATATATTACAAAAAAGGCAACCGAGCTTGCTGATATGATAGAGAAAATTTTAGGTTAAGTCTCAATCCCCGAAAGGAGATGTTCCAAATGAAGAAATTTATATCGGCATTGATTATTTCAATGCTAATAACCATATCGGTATATGCTGATGCAGCAACGATACTGCTTGACGGGGAAAATCTTAGTTTTCCTGTTGAGCCGTTTATAACAGAGGGAACAACATTTGTTCCTATGCGCTCAATTTTTGAAGCACTTGGGGCAGCGGTTGAGTGGAATGATACAACGCGTACAGTAACCTCAAAAAAAGACGGCATAGAAATAAATATAACCATCGGAAGCAATACAGTTTATAAAAACGGAAAAGAGTATTTTCTTCGGACGCCGCCGGTAATCATTGATGATTACACAATGGTTCCTTTACGCTTTGTTTCGGAGAGCTTCGGCTGCTCTGTTGAATGGAATGGTGATACACAGACAATTACCATAACAACAAATTCTTTAAAGGACACAGCAGCAGGCTTCATAGGCGACAGCATATGCTACGGAACAAATTATCACGGCGGCTACGCGCAGCTTATAAGTGAATTTAACAGCCTTACCGCGGTTAATGAGAGCTTGGGCGGTGCAAGCATAACACGAAACGTAAAATGGACAGCCGATTCAGACGGGTATCGTCCTTGTATTATAGATATGCTTGACGCGCTGCCCGATAATCTTGATTTTGTAATCATGCAAGGCGGAGTTAATGATTTCTGGAATCATGCTCCTCTTGGCGAGCTTAGCACAGATGATAATTTTGATGACACAACCTTTGCCGGCGCTCTTGAAACGCTTTTTGCAAAGGCGAAAAATGATTATCCGTATTCAAGGCTTGGATTTATTATCAATCACAACGCATTTACCTATAATGCCGAGGACGGATATGCTCCGTATTATGAGATGATTAAAGCAGCTTGTGAAAAATGGGATATTCCATATCTTGATTTATATGCGATGAATAACACTCATACGGGAGTAGATGTAAAGAATGAAGAGCAGTGCAAGCTGTATTTTGAATCAAGCGACCGACCGATGGGTGACGGCGTTCACCCGAACAGACTGGGCTATGAGGTAATTTATGCCCGTCCTGTCGCTGAATGGATGAAATCGCTGTAACAGTGCAATTTATTATACAGTAAAAAGAAAGACGTATTTCCAATTATGAAAGATTTATTAAAAAACGGCAGTGAAAAGCTTAATATCAATTTAAGCGACAATCAGATTTCTCAGCTTATAAAATATTCCGACCTGCTTGTGGAATGGAATAAAAAAATCAATTTAACAGCCATAACGGACGAAACAGGAATTGCGACAAAGCATTTTCTTGACAGTCTGACAGCTGTTAAAACCGGATATGTAAACGGCAGAGTTATAGATGTAGGCACAGGCGCGGGATTTCCCGGACTTGTTCTGAAAATTGCCAAGCCGGATATTAAGCTAACGCTTCTTGATTCGCTGAATAAGCGTATAAAATTTTTACAAACGGTTTCGGACGAGCTTTCTCTTGACGGAATTGAATTTGTACATTCAAGAGCTGAGGACGGCGGAATGAACCGCGCTTTTCGAGGTCAGTTTGACACAGTTGTATCACGAGCCGTTGCCAATATGACGGTACTTTCAGAATGGTGTATTCCGTTTCTGAAGGTAGGCGGACGCTTTCTGGCGCTTAAAGGTCCTCTTGCCGATGAAGAGCTTTCAGCTGCAGAACGTGCAATTTCTATTCTCGGCGGGAAAGTGGAGCAGGTTATGGAGGTGGAAATTCCGTTTACAGACCTTTCGCATAAGATAATTATTGTAAAAAAAGTGCGACAAACTCCGATGAAATATCCGAGAAAACCCGGAATTGCGGCAAAAAATCCTATCGAACAATGTTATAATTTAAGAAAATAAAAAAATAATGGAAAATAAAGGCAAATTCGGTCATACGAATTTGCTTTATTTTTGGAAAATTTATGCTATAATAGTATTTGTAAGACAGAAGTATCAACGACGGTACATTTCAAAACAGGGTTTCCCCAAGGCCCTGTCTACCCCCAAATTGTCTTACACCTTCCACCACCGAGGGTAAATAGCGGTAATGACAGGTTAGTTTCAGCAGCATGGTACAAGCATCAGTACCTATCATTACCGCTTATTTACTCTTTTTATCTGTCAGGATATTATAATCGTTTTACATAGAAAAGAAAAGGAACACACTCCTATGTTTGAATTTTTAAAGAAACAAGATGATAACGATAATTTAAAAATTATTTCAATACCGCTTAGTCAGATTGCTCCAAATCCTAATCAGCCGAGAAAATACTTTGACCCCAAGGCAATGGACGAGCTTGCCGCTTCTATTGCGCAGTATGGGCTGATTCAGCCGATAACCGTCCGCAGGTGCGGCAGAAATTATGAGCTTATAGCAGGAGAACGGCGGTTCCGCGCCTCAATTGCGGCGGGACTTAAAGAGGTTCCGGCGGTTGTTATTGAAGCGGATAATAATAAGTCAGCAATTTTGGCGCTGCTTGAAAATTTACAGCGTGAGGATTTGTCATTTTTCGAGATTGCCGAAAGCTATAAAAGCCTTATACGGGAGCAGGGAATGACTCAGGCGGAGATTGCTTCTAAGATGGGAAAAAGTCAGTCATCTGTTGCCAATAAAATACGGCTTCTGCGATTGCCGCCCCGTGTTAAAAAGCTTATCCGTGACTATGATTTAACAGAACGTCATGCACGCGCATTGCTGCTCCTTAATGATGAGGAAAAGCAGCTCGAAGCAGTACGGACGGTGTTCCGAGATCATCTCAGCGTCAGCCAGACAGAGGAGCTGGTACACGAAATGCTTCAGGAAAAAACAAAAAAGGAGCAGAATGTACAGATTTCCACTATAAAGGATGTTAAGGTTTTTAAAAACACCGTAAAAAAAGCGCTTGATATAATGAAACGCAGCGGAGTTGAGGCGCATATGGAAGAAATAAAATTCGACTGGGGAACAGAGTACATAATAAGAGTAAAAAACGGACAGGAATAACCTGTCCATTTTTATTAAAAAAATGCGCCGCTCTAATCAGAACAGCGCATAAAATGAAAATATTCAATTATAAGTTTTTTAAGGCTTTTTTCATTTTTTTAACGTCAAACTGTGAAATCTGTTTGACATTAAGCAAAGCTGCAAAAAGCTTTGTAACCGAACCGTCAAAGGATTTATCCAAAAGCTCAGCAAGCTCCTCACGCTGTACAGTTTTTTGAGCAATCAGCGCGGAACAGATATATCCGGGATCTTCACGCTTTATGTAATTTTTGTCAATACATTTTTTTATGACGGTATATGTAGTGTTCCTGTTCCAGCCGGCGGAAACGGAAAGCAATCTTGCAATTTCTACTGCGCTTATGCTTCCCTCACGCCAAAGAATTTCCATTACCTTTCTTTCCGAATCAAACAGCTTCACACTATTCCACTCCTGACTATTAGTATAGTCTAATTATATCATGCTTATTAAACAAAGTCAATTAAAATAATCATATACCATAGAGGAAATGTTAATTATTTTATTAATTGCAGAATATCCCGCATCATCTGCCGTCAGTTCATTAGACATTATGCATAATATGTATAAGCAGTTTGGCGAATATATTATTGCCGCATCGTTCTGAACACCTGTCATTTCGCCCGTTTTATTTGCAACAAACGCATCATCAGGCACTCCCGACGGAATTTTATATTTTACCTGCTGACCGCAGAGCAAATCAATCATTTCCTCGCTTGCGGTATAGGAAGTAAGATTTTTTCTGTATATGCTCTCAAGCAGTCTGCCGCAGTCGTTTACTGAGGTATAATTTCTGCCTTTTGCGGGATGTGTGCGTACATCCTGCAAATCACATTGCTGCTTTGTATCGGAAAATCCATATCTTGCAGTACAATCATTTTCAACCTCTAAGCCTGCGTCAAAATCTCCGTTTCCGAGAATTTCCACAAGTTCGTTGGAGGCGTCATTATCACTGACGGTAATCATCTCCTGTAGGAGCGAAGCTATTTTATCCGTTTTTTGAAGCTCGCCAAGCTCAAGCTTTTCATAGACGGCATTCATAATAAACAGCTTTATAAGGCTTGCCGAATACATAGGGTGGCTATTAATGCTTATATATTCATTTGTTTCGGTATTTTTCAAATAAACCGCCCACTCACCGTCTATACCGTCTATTGCCGATTCAATTTCCGCTTTTAAATCTTCCATACCTTCTTTTTCCTCCGGAGGAGGCGGCATAGTTCTTAAAGAATTTATAAGCTCTATTTTTTCAGCAGTATTTTCTGTAAAATCAGAAAAGGCTGTTTTTTCCTCCGGTTTTGCAGAACAGCCGCATACTATTACGATAGTCAACATACATATTATTAATAATAGTTTCTTCATAAGATTTTCTCCCATAGTAAAATTAAACTGTTCTCCGACTCCAAAGGCGGAAATTCCGGTGAAAATATCATTTATTAAAATAAAGCCGCACTAAACATAGATTAAATGTCTGAATATTTAATGCGGCAGATTTACGGTTTATTTGTTCTTATTGTAGATAATCATAAGTCCCTTAAGCAAAAGCTCATCGTCAAGTATGATCTCACGTTCGCATAAAGGAACAACAGTTCCGGCAAGACCGCCTGTTGCCACAACAGTAAGCCGTTCGCCGATTTCTTCCTCAAGCTTTTTAATCATGCCGTCAATACTTGCGGCTGTTGAATATAAAATACCGCTTCTCATACAATCCACCGTATTTTTGCCTATAACATTTTTCGGAGGGTCAAGACTTATTTTCGGGAGCTGCGCCGCGCCGCCGACAAGCGAGTTAAGCGATACCTCAATTCCGGGGATAATCACGCCGCCAAGATAATTTTTGTTTCTGTCTATTACGGAAATCGTTGTCGCAGTACCCATATCAAAAATGGCCATCGGCGCAGGATACTCGTTTATTCCGGCAACCGCGTCAACAACAAGATCGCTTCCAAGCTGAGCCGGATTATCCGTAAGAATGTTAAGACCTGTCTTAATTCCCGGCCCTACTGACATAATCTCCGCGCTTGTCAGCTTCTGCATGGCTTTTTTTATAACATTTGTAAGTGACGGAACAACTGATGAAATTATTCCGCCGCTTATATTTTCAGAATTTATTCTGTGTATTTCAAGGACATTCTTGAAAAGAATTGCATATTCCAATTCAGTTGATTTGTGATTTGTTGAAAGACGTTCCGTAAATTCTATTTTATTTTCATTAAAGCATCCTATAACAATATTCGTATTTCCAATATCTATAGCTAAAATCATTGTAAAATCTCCTTTAATGTGCCGTGTTTTTCGTAGGAAGTGATTTTTGCAATTTTGTTTTTATCGTCAACAAATACCACTTTTGGCGGATTTTCCTTTGCTTTTTCAGGTTCAATCTGCGCGTATGCCATTATAATAATCTTATCGCCTGTCTGAACGCATCTTGCCGCCGCGCCGTTAAGACAGATTATTCCACTGCCGCGTTCGCCGGCGATTGTATAGGTTTCAAAACGGCTGCCGTTATTTATATCAACAATCTGAACCTTTTCGTATTCAAAAATCCCCGAAGTCTCCAAAAGCTCCTCGTCAACCGTTATACTACCAACATAGTCAAGCTCTGCCTGAGTTACTGTGGCGCGGTGAATTTTACTTTTAAGCATTGTAACAAGCATTTATACCACCTCAAAATTGTCTATTAAACGTGTTTTGCCGATATATACTGCCATTGCGCAAAGCGCCGGTCTGTCTAAATTATCAATTTGCTGCATTGTAAGCGCGTCAACAATTTTAACATAATCAATCCTTGCAAGAGGTTCTGTTTCGATATTTTTAATCATCTGTGAAACTATTTTTTTTGCGTCCTTTTCGCCGTTTTTGACAAGCTCTCTGCCTACTGCGATAGTCTTGCTTAAAATCAAGGCTGCCTGTCTTTCTTCAGGACTTAAATATGTGTTTCTGGAGCTTTTAGCAAGACCGTCTGCCTCACGGACTATCGGACAGCCGTTTATTTTGATGTCCATATCTAAATCCTCGACCATGCGCTTTATAACCGCAAGCTGCTGAGCGTCCTTCTGACCGAAATACGCGTTATCCGGCTTTACGATATTAAAAAGCTTTGAAACAACTGTGCAAACACCGCGGAAATGAATTGGGCGGCTCAGACCGCACAGCTCCTTTGTAAGCACGTCCATATCCACATAGGAGCAGAACATATCGTTATACATTTCCTCCGGCTCGGGATTGAAAATCAAATCCGCGCCGTGTTCCTCACAAACCTTGCTGTCGTGAACAATGTCACGGGGATAGCTTTCCAAATCCTCGTTAGGCGAAAACTGCATCGGATTTACAAAAATTGAAACAACCGTGCGGTCGTTATTTTTTGAGGAAGCGTCTATAAGACTTGCGTGTCCTTCATGCAGATAGCCCATCGTCGGAACAAACCCAACAGTAAGTCCTTGTTTTCTCCATTCTTTTACTATATCTCTGACCTCTTGCTTTGTTTTAACTAATTTCATTGTAAAGTCCCCCTTAGTATAATTTATCTATTATGTCATCGGATATTTTAAAACCGTGTTCCTCTGAGGGGAACTCACTTGCTTTTACTTCATTTATATATTCTTTAAAGGCTCTTTTCATAACTTCACCGACATCGGTATATTTTTTGACGAATTTAGGAGTGAAGTCAGAGAACATACCAAGCATATCCTGATATACCAGTACCTGACCGTCGCAGTCTGCACCTGCGCCTATGCCAATGGTCGGAATAGAAAGTGTTTGTGTTATAAGCTTTGCAAGCTTTGCCGGAACACACTCAAGAACTACTGCGAATGCACCGGCTTTTTCAATAGCCTTTGCGTCTTCCAAAAGCTTTTTTGCATCATCCTCTGTTTTTCCCTGAACCTTAAAGCCGCCAAAGGCATTTACGGACTGTGGAGTAAGTCCAAGATGCGCGACTACCGGAATAGACGCGTCAACTATCGCTCTGATTTGCTCGCATACCGTTGCGCCGCCCTCAAGCTTTACAGCGTGTGCTCTGCCCTCCTTGATTAATCTGCCGGCATTTACCACAGCGTCATATACAGAGGTCTGGTAAGACATAAAGGGCATATCTGCAACTATCAGTGCATTTTTTGCTCCTCTTGCAACAGCTCTTGTATGATGAATCATATCCTCCATGGTAACAGATAATGTGTCCTCGTAGCCGAGCATTACCATACCGAGTGAATCGCCTACCAAAATTGAATTTATCCCCGCTTCATCTATAAGCTTTGCGGTGGAATAGTCATAGGCGGTAAGCATGGTGATTTTATCACCGTTCCGTTTCTGTTCGAGTATTGTTGATGTTGTATTTTTCATAAAAATACCTCCTTTGTTATTATTCCCGTATGAGATACAATACATTTGAGATACGATACGCGTGTATTATAGCATATTTTTCGGCTGTTTTCAACGGTTATTTAAAAATTCGGGCATGAAAAAACAGCGCCGCGCTGACGCTGTTTTATGCAGTTGAATTTTCTTTAAAATGATATTTCTTATTGCGAAGGTTCTTAATATAAATGTTAAAGATCTTATTCCATAAAGTTTACAAATTGGACAAAGTATGATATAATGCAATCAATAAATAAAAGAGGAGAAAATATCATGCTTACAGGAAAAACTGTTGTTTTAGGAGTTACGGGAAGCATTGCGGCTTATAAAATTGCAAATCTCGCAAGAATGCTCAAAAAGCTAAACTGCAATGTTCATGTGCTTATGACCCGGAATGCAACAAATTTTATAAATCCGATTACCTTTGAAACACTTACTCAAAATAAATGTCTTATAGATACCTTTGACCGTAATTTTCAGTACAGCGTCGAGCACGTTGCTCTTGCAAAGCAGGCAGATGTTGTTATGATTGCTCCGGCAAGCGCAAACGTAATAGGCAAGCTTGCAAACGGAATTGCGGATGATATGCTGACTACTACAGTAGTCGCGTGTCCCTGCAAGAAAATTATTTCACCGGCAATGAATCATAATATGTTCCATAATCCCATTGTACAGGATAATATCAAAAAGCTTGCAGAATTTGGCTATGAAATTGTTTCACCGGCTACGGGAATGCTTGCAAACGGCGATATAGGTGACGGCAGAATGCCGGAGGAATCGCTGCTTTTGGAATATATATTAAAGGAAATAGCCTGTAAAAAGGATTTGCTTGGCAAAAGAGTCCTTGTAACTGCCGGCGCAACCTGTGAGGCTATTGACCCGGTCAGATATATCACAAATCACTCAACCGGAAAAATGGGCTATGCAATCGCTAAAAATGCAATGCTCAGAGGCGCTGAGGTAACTCTTGTTACTGCAAAAGCTGAAATTAATCCTCCCGAATTTGTTAAGACTATCAGAGTAGTCAGCGCGGCGGATATGCTTGACGCTGTGCTTGAAAATTCCGACAGCGCGGATATAATTATAAAGGCGGCGGCTGTGGCTGATTACAGACCGGTTGAAATTGCCGAAAATAAAATCAAAAAATCCGACGGCAGCGCTGAAATAAAGCTTGAGCGGACAGTTGATATTTTAAAAACACTCGGAGAACAGAAAAAAGAAAATCAGGTTATCTGCGGATTTTCTATGGAAACTGAAAATCTGATTGAAAATTCCAGAAAAAAGCTTGAAAAAAAGAATATTGATATGATAGTCGCGAATAATCTTAAGGTAGAGGGCGCAGGTTTTGGTACGGATACAAATGTTGTAACTGTAATTACACGTCAGGACGAAATGAATTTTGAAAAAATGAGCAAGGACAAGGTTGCGGAAAAAATATTTGATTATATTCTTGAACATTTCTGTTGACTTTGCAAAACTCATGATATATAATATTATCACAATAAAATTTTACAGGGGAGCTTGTTGCTGAGAGGAAATCTGATGTTTTCATACACCGGACTTCGACCCATTGACCGTATACGGATAATGCCGGAACGGGAGGTAATGCGGATTTTTTCGCATACTGATAATGATTTTGTAATGCTCCCCTTGTAAATAAGGGAGCATTTTTTAGAAAGGATTAAAGCTATGAATTATACAACACAAATGGATGCCGCAAAAAAGGGCATTATAACTCCTGAAATGGAGATAGTATGTGCAAAAGAGAATATAGACGCTGAAATTCTTCGCGAGCGCATTGCAAACGGAACAGTAGTAATTCCGGCGAATAAGATGCATAAAGCGTTAAGTCCGGAGGCTGTAGGCGAGGGAATGAAAACCAAAATTAATGTTAATCTGGGTATTTCAAAGGATTGCACAGATTACAGCATTGAGTGGGAAAAGGTTAAGATGGCGGTCGATATGAAGGCGGAGGCTATTATGGATTTAAGCTGCTATGGCAAGACTCACGAATTTCGTCAGCAGCTTATTGACGAATGTCCGGCAATGATTGGTACCGTTCCGATGTATGACGCGGTCGGCTATCTTGAAAAGGAGCTTGCGGAAATTACTGCGGAGGAATTTTTGGAGGTTATTGAAGCGCACGCAAAAGAGGGCGTTGACTTTATGACAATCCATGCCGGAATAAACCGCAGAACGGCTTCGATATTTAAAGAAACCGGCAGACTTACAAATATTGTTTCACGCGGCGGTTCACTGATTTTTGCATGGATGGAAATGACCGGCAATGAAAATCCGTTTTATGAATATTATGATAAGGTGCTTGACATATTGGCTAAGTACGACGTTACAATAAGTCTTGGTGATGCCTGCCGTCCCGGATGCACGCATGATTCAACTGACGCTTCACAGATAACGGAGCTTATTGAGCTTGGAATACTTACAAAGCGTGCATGGGAGAAAAATGTTCAGGTTATGATTGAAGGTCCGGGACATATGTCTATTGATGAAATTGAAGCTAATATGAAGCTTGAAAAGCGTCTTTGTCATAATGCGCCGTTCTATGTGCTTGGCCCGCTTGTAACGGATATTGCGCCGGGATATGACCATATTACTTCAGCAATCGGCGGAGCTGTTGCGGCGGCACACGGCGCGGATTTCCTGTGCTATGTTACTCCTGCCGAGCATCTTCGTCTGCCTAACGCGGATGATGTTAAAGAGGGTATTGTTGCTTCAAAGATTGCGGCTCATGCCGGAGATATCGCAAAGGGAATAAAGGGCGCGCGTGAAATTGATGATAAGATGAGTGACGCAAGACGCCGTGTATGCTGGGATGAGATGTTCCAGTATGCGATTGAGCCTGAAAAGCCACAGAGATATTATAATGAGCTTCCTCCGGAGGAAAAGCATACCTGTTCAATGTGCGGTAAGATGTGCGCTGCAAGAACTATGAATAAAATTCTTGCCGGTGAAAAGGTTGATGTGAAGTAAATTACATATATTAAGGGCTGACGCGCTTTTAGCGCGTCAGCCCTTTTTTGTGACTATATCAGTAGTCAAATATTAATTTTTAATCAGTGCATAGACCTCATTTCTAAGCTCATGGTCGCTGTCGAACAAACCGCGGATAGCGCTTGTTCTTGTTTTTGCGCTTCTTGATTTAATTCCGCGCGCAGTCATACAGCTATGCTCACCCTCAACAATTACAATAACATCCTCTGTGTCACATACCTTTTGCATAATTTCGGCAATGTCTGAACAAATTCGCTCCTGAAGCTGCAAGCGTTTTGCAACCATATCACATATACGGGCAATTTTTGAAAGACCTATAACCTTTTTATTTGGTATATATCCCACATGACATTTCATATTATACATCAATGCAAGATGATGCTCACAATAGCTGAATATTTCTATATCCTTAACCAGTACAAGGTCGTTCGTGCTTACATCCTCAAAGCATTTATTAAACATATCCGCAATTTCATCATTTGTATAACGCATACCCTCGAAAACCTCATCATACATACGCGCTACTCTGTCAGGCGTTTCAATAAGTCCCGGACGATTGGGGTCATCGCCAAGCTCCGTTATGATTGTGCGTATAGCCTCTTTTATTTTTTCATGGTCAAACTCTTTCTTCATATTGCTTCCTCCTTAAACTCCGCGCTCATCAGGATTCCATATTATTTTATGAATTTGCAGCTGAAAAACTACATCTTTTAATACAGGTTCCCGCATTATATTTTCAATCAAAGTCTGCATATCATATTCACCAAATACAACTCCGGCATAAATATGCGGCATAACCTCATATTTTTCGGTCAGTCTGTCCATTACCGCTTTCATCATATTGACATCTTCGCCCGAGCCTACAACAAACTTCACAACATCACTGGGACGCAGATTTTCAAAATTGCTCCATATCATTCTATCGTTCATACCGCTTGACGGTAATTTATAGTCTATTGTATAAAACATATTTGATGTATCGGGAATTTTTGCGGAAAATTCATTAATATCAACAGCTCCGTTTGTTTCTATATTAACCTGACAGCCTTCATTGAGCAATCTTTTAACAAGCTCTGCGCTTTCAAGATGAAGCAGCGGCTCACCACCGGTTAATGTTACACGCTTATACGACTTATTGACTTTTTCAATTATTTCATCAATACTCATTTCAGTATATTCACACGATTCTTCCTCGCCGAACAAGGCATACAGCGTATCACAGTAGCTGCACCGCAAATTACAGCCTGCCAGACGAATAAATGTTGCTGTCTTTCCGGTACGAATCCCCTCGCCGTCAATACTGTCAAAAATTTCAACTACTTTCATCATTTTATTTCCTTTTATATAACATCATCCTTAATATAGCTTGCAATATTGTCAATGCTCTCCTGAACGTCAACTCTGTAGCAATACGGCTGAAGCTCGTCACAAATATGCTTCGCCAGATTTTCCGCAGTCGGATTAAAATCCACCACATCATTGATAACCTTATGGTCAAACTTATCCTGAATTTTCTGCTTGATATGTGTAAAATCCATAATCATACCGTTTTTATCAAGCTTTTCGCTTCTCAGATACACATCAACAATCCAGTTGTGACCGTGTAAATTGCTGCATTTTGATTCATAATCAAGCGACAGCCTGTGCGCGGCGCTGATTTCCAATCTTTTTTTTACCTCGTACATAATTTTTCCTTTCAGCTTAAATTTCCCTTTTTAAATTCCTCATAACCGTGTCTGCGCAGATTACACGCCGGACAATGACCGCAGCCCTCACCCTTGATGCCGTTATAGCAGGTAAGTGTATTATTATAAATAATATCAAGCACACCTAAATCTTCAGCCATTTTCCAAGTCTGCGCCTTATTTATCCACATAAGCGGAGTATGAATTACAAAATTATAATCCATTGCAAGATTAAGCGTAACATTAAGCGATTTTACAAATATATCACGGCAATCAGGATAACCCGAAAAATCAGTTTCGCATACACCGGTTACAATCTCTGTAGCTCCGTGGGTTTTAGCATAAATTGCCGCATAGCTCAAAAACAGCAGATTTCTGCCCTCAACAAATGTATTTGGCGGTGCGCCCTCGGGCTTTTTCTCCTCAACAGGGATATAATCACGCGTCAGAGAATTTGCCGATAGCTGATTAATAATCGGGGTAGGGATTACCTCATATTCAATTCCCGCGTTATAGCAGATTTCCTGCGCGCAGATAAGCTCTGTTTTGTGACGCTGACCGTAATCAAAGCCAACCGCCTGAACATTCTCCTTACCAAATCTTTCTATTGCCCAAAACAGACAGGTTGTGCTGTCCTGACCGCCTGATAATACCACTATTGCTTTTCTCATTTTATTAACTCCTCCCATAATGAATTATCTGTCCTTCAAGCTGTCGAACAATCGCTCCTGTGCGATTTTCTCGTATTTTGTGCCCTTTTCACCATAGTTTGCAAAGGGATAAATGGAAATGCCGCCGCGTGGTGTAAAAATTCCCTTTACCTCAAGATATTTAGGCTCCATAAGCTTAACCAAATCCTTCATAATAATGTTAATGCAATCCTCATGAAAATCTCCCTGATTGCGGAAGCTGAACAAATACAGCTTTAATGATTTAGATTCAACCATTTTTATATTTGGTATATAATTAATTTTTATATGAGCAAAATCCGGCTGACCGGTAATAGGACAAAGAGATGTAAATTCCGGACAGTCAAACGTAACCATATAATCATTATCGGGATGCTTATTTACGAAGGTTTCCAAAACCTCCGGACTATAGGTATCGGCATAAACGGTTTTTTTATTTCCCAAAAGCGACAGTCCCTTTTTTTCTTCTTCATTTCTTGGCATATTTCTTCCTCCTATTCCATTAACCATTTCATTTTCTGCGCTGTAGCGTGTTTCATTATCTCCTCAAGCTTGCCGCGGTCGCTGTTTTCAACTGCGTCCGCAATTTTGCCAAGACTATCCTGCATTTCATGTATTCTCTTTACAAGCGCGTCTTTATTTTCAACAAAAAGCTCGCTCCACATCTCGGCATTGATAATTGCCACACGCGTACAGTCACGCAGACTGCCCGCGCTGAAAAAGGTTGAGCGCTCAATCATGGGATTATCGCAAAGCGCAACCGCAACAACGTGCATAAGCTGACTTGTATATGCAATAATAGCGTCATGCTCTGTCGGAGTAGTTGTTACAACATGCTTGCAGCCGATATACTCTGCAAATTCACGAATAAGAGAAATATTTTCCGGCTTATTCTTTTCTGTCGGGGTAATAATGAACGATGCCTTATTAAACAGCGTGTCAGTAGAGCTTTTATAACCGCCAACCTCGCGTCCCGCCATAGGGTGCGCGCCTATAAAATCAACATCATCGGGAAGAATTCTATCAAGCTCCTCAACCATAAAGCCCTTTACTCCCGATACGTCAGTAATGACCGCTCCCGACTTTATATGTGATAAATTATCACGGACAAAATCAACATTAAGCTGCGGATAAAGACACAGAATAATTAAATCCGCGTCCTCCATAACCTCGCCCGCATTTGTACTTCCCTCATCAATTGCACCGTCCTGCTTTGCAAGCAAAAGTGTTTCGGCAGTTCTGTTATATGCGGCAATTTTACAATTATGAAAACCACGCAGTCTGCGCGCGATTGAACCGCCTATCAATCCTAAACCTATTATTGCTACTTTCATCTTAAAAACCTCTTAACATAATATATTATAGCTTATTTTATCACAAAAACAATCTCTTGTGAATATTAAATATGAAATTTTATTTGAAATATGGGAAAGAATTTTACGATATTTTCAGCAGATACAAATACATACGGTCATAGAGAGGACTTTTTCGAAAAACCGTCCTTCAGCGCTCCGCCGGACAAAATCAAAAGCAGCGGAATTATCAAATAATTATATCTTGCCTGAATTTCTATCAATGAAAAAGCAGCCATATAGCCTGTGACAATAAGACATATAGGGAAAATTCTTTTTTTCCTTGAAAATAATAACACAAGAACCGCCATGACAATCACCGCTGACATAAACGCAGCCGAACCGCGCCGGCAAATAAGCTGTGAGACAAGCTTATGATTTTCCGACATCGACCACGGATACACATATGTTCCAAACTGATACGCAATTTTTCCGTACATAGTTTTAATCGATGGGGAATGTATTCTTTTTGAAAATTCACTGTTAAGAGCCTCCTTATCATATATCAGCTCCGCGTCAGGTGCATTCCACGCTCCGCCTGTTTCCTTATTCATTCCTACTGTTATTTTATATTTAAGATTTCCGTTAAAAAGCGATTGGTGTGTTATGCTGTTACTTCTGAGGAATACGTCAACAGAAAACAAAACCGAAAAAAACACTGCAATATAGACTATCAGAGCAGCTACTTTTTTAATTTTGTTTTTATTCATATAGCAAACGCACATAACAGCCGCCGCAATAATAACAATATACATTTCAGGACGGATAAGGTGGCTTATTGCAGTAAGTACGGCGCAAATTATTATATTCAGATAATTATTTTTAAAAGGTCTTTTATAGAAAACCCACAACGCAGCAGTAAAAAAGCAGACTGATATATGCTGATTTGTAAGCACAGGTATGTAGAACAGCGAAACAGGATTTACTGCCGATAGCATCAATGTAGCTTCAGCCGCTTTTTTTCCGTAAATTTCATTTGAAATTCCTGCCGTAAAAACACAGGTTAATCCCGAAAAGAATGCGTTGACTATCTGAATAGTCATATAATTATCTCCGGCAAAAAATGATTGAAAAATTATAAAAGGCATATGCGCTGACCACTGATTATTATATATTGTTCCATAGCTGTCCAATGCTGCGCCCCACTTAAAAAAGGGTGTATTATGCAGCAGCTTAGAAAGCTCCAGTGTTATTTTAAAATCCGAAGTCGGTTCAATTTTCCAAAACATCACAAACAGTATACGCAGCGCAAATGCTGCAATCAGCGCTATGAGCGTTTTATATCTGAATTCCACGCGCAAAATCAGAAATATTATTAAAGCTGACGCAGCTAAAACAGCGGCTCCCGTTAAAACGGAAGCCGCGCTGAATGATATTTCAGCACCGACAGGATAAAGTTCGTCGGTACAAAACAAATTCATTATGTTAATTGTAAAAAAGCCTGAAATAAGTACCGCTGCTATAATAAATCTTATTGTATAGGCAAAGGGCTGTTTTTTATTACATAGGCAATTACGCAGTAATTGACGGCGTAACAAAAAAATTTTCCTTTGAAAATGCGAGCGAAGCGAGATAAGATAGGCGAAACCAATTTTTTTAATTCTTTCCATAATTTTTGATTATTAACTCAGCAAAATCGGCATTTGTCTGAGTACTTCCCAAATATCTTAAAAGATTCTGAACTGTTTCAGGATTTGAATTACGAGTCATTTCACGGCGAATTATCCATGAAGCCTCACGCTCACGGTTAGTAAGCAAATCCTCCTCGCGCCGTGTTCCTGATTTTAGTATATCGATAGCAGGGAAAATTCTCTTTTCCTGTAATTGCCGGTCGAGCTTTAATTCCATATTGCCTGTACCCTTAAATTCTTCAAAAATTACATCGTCCATACGGCTTCCGGTTTCAACAAGCGCCGTTGCAAGAATTGTAAGGCTGCCGCCCTCCTCTATATTTCTTGCCGCGCCGAAAAATTTCTTCGGCTTAAACAACGCGTCAGGGTCAAGACCGCCGGAGAGAGTTCTGCCTGTCGGAACGACAGTCAGATTATATGCCCTCGCCAAACGTGTTATTGAGTCTAAAAGAATTACAACGTCTTTTTTCTGCTCTACAAGTCTTGATGCGCGTTCAAGAACCATCTCCGCCATTTTGCAGTGATTTTCCGGCATCTGGTCAAATGTGGAATATACAACCTCTCCGTCAATAGAGCGCTGCATATCCGTAACTTCCTCGGGACGCTCGTCAATCAACAAAACTATAAGCTTTATATCGGGATAATTTTTTGATATGGACTGTGCAAGCTGCTTTATGATTGTTGTTTTACCCGCCTTTGGCGGCGCAACAATCATTCCGCGCTGTCCTTTGCCGATCGGCGCTATAAGGTCTATAAGTCTTGACGCGCTTTTTGTTCTGTCGCCTGTATCCAGTGTTATTTTTTCCTTTGGATAAATCGGTGTAAGACGTTCAAATGGACGGCGCTTCAAAGCCACATCAATAGGATCGCCGTTTATGGTCTTGACAAATAAAAGCGGCGAATACTTATCCTCCTCCTGTGACGGACGGCAATCTCCAACAAGCTCATCACCTGTTTTCAAATTGAAGCGTCTGATCTGCACCGGTGACACATAAATATCATTTTCGCTTGAACGATAATTTTCCACACGCATAAATCCGAAACCATCGTTCATTACGTCAAGTATTCCCTTTACCTCAATAACATCCGCCGGACGTTCACGCTTTTTTTTGGGCTGCTGCTTTTTTGCTTCTTCAGCCAGCTCGTCACGTCTTTGCCGAATTTTGGCAATAAGCTCATCCTTTTTATAAGCATAGATTTTATCAATCTCCAGCCCCTGAGCAATTTGCTTCAATTCCTCTTTAGTTTTACGTTCTAATTTTACTCCGTCTTGCATAAATACCTCTATTCTTTTTTACATATTGATTGGGGAAATCATATATTAAAAAATATTAAAATATAAACAAATAAAATGCTTATCAAATTAAAGAAAAAGTTAAAATTAAGCTGTTGTCAAATGCCAATAGCCTTATTAATAATCCTATAATATTATATTATATTATTTTACTTAAAATGTCAAGTTTTTAATATGCCTTAGACCGAAATCTGCTCAAATTTAAAGGGCAGGACGCCTGATAAGCGCCCTCGCCCTAAATATATTTTTTATTCATCAAGCATAACTGCGCCCTGAATTGCAGAAGAAACAAGCTTTGAATAACGTCTTAAATAGCCTGTCTTAACCTTTGGCTCATTTGGCTTCCAGCCTTCCTTACGCTTTGCCATTTCCTCATCTGAAACCTTAACATTAAGTATGCAGTTTTCAATATCGATTTCGATAATATCTCCATTCTTAACAAAGGCTATCGGACCGCCTTCTACAGCCTCAGGAGAAACGTGTCCTATTGCCGCGCCGCGCGTTGCGCCGCTGAAGCGTCCGTCTGTGATAAGAGCAACATCCTTATCAAGTCCCATGCCGCAGATTGCCGAGGTGGGGGAGAGCATCTCACGCATACCCGGACCGCCCTTAGGACCTTCATATCGAATTACAACAACATCGCCCTTTACAATCTTGCCTGCGTAAATTGCCTCAATAGCCTCTTCTTCGCTTTCAAATACCTTTGCAGGTCCCTCATGCTGAAGCATTTCCTTTGCAACCGCACTTCTCTTTACAACAGAACCGTCAACTGCAAGATTACCCTTCAGCACTGCGATACCGCCTGTCTGTGAATACGGATTATCAATAGGACGAATAACGCTGTAGTCCTTAACAGGACAATCAGCGATATTTTCACCAAGAGTTTTGCCTGTTACTGTAATTGTATCAAGCTTTAGCAGATTTTTCTTTGAAAGCTCATTCATTACTGCCTGAACACCGCCGGCTGCATATAAATCCTGAACATGATGCTCACCTGCCGGTGCAAGATGACACAGATTTGGTGTTTCCTTACTGATTTCATTAGCATAATCAAGCGTAATCGGTGCATGAGCCTCATGTGAAATAGCCGGAAGATGCAGCATTGAATTTGTTGAGCAGCCCAGCGCCATATCAACGCGAAGTGCATTGTAAAGTGAATCGGGAGTGATAATATCTCTCGGCTTTATATCCTTTTCAAGCAACTCCATAATCTTCATGCCTGCCTGCTTTGCAAGACGAATTCTTTCCGAATAAACTGCCGGAATTGTACCATTGCCGGGAAGAGCCATACCAAGAACCTCGCACAAGCAGTTCATTGAATTTGCCGTAAACATTCCTGAGCATGAACCGCATGAAGGACAAGCAGCTTCCTCAAGCTCCAGCAAATCATTTTCATTAATATTTCCTGCCTTAAATGCGCCTACAGCCTCAAAAGCTGTGTTAAGGTCACGGAATTTGCCCTTAAAATTCATCGAAAGCATAGGGCCGCCCGAAATAATAATTGCCGGCTTATTAAGTCTTGACGCTGCCATAAGCATACCCGGAACAATTTTATCACAATTAGGAATAAGCACAAGTGCGTCAAAGCCGTGAGCAAGTGTCATTGACTCGATAGAATCAGCAATAAGCTCTCTTGACGCAAGAGAATATTTCATGCCGATATGACCCATAGCTATACCGTCACACACTCCAATAGCCGGAAATTCTATAGGCGTTCCGCCTGCTATTCTTACTCCTGCCTTTACCGCCTCAGCGATTTTATCCAAATGAACGTGACCCGGAATAACCTCGTTCTTTGCGCTTACAACACCGATTAAAGGACGGCTGATTTCTTCATCTGTAAGACCTGCCGCTTTAAAAAGCGAACGGTGAGGAGTTTTCTCCAAGCCCTTTTTTACTACATCACTGTACATCTTAAAAACCTCCTTTTAAATTTTCATAATAAGTTGTAGTAATATATTATAATTATAAAAATATTTGACAATATAAGATTGATTTATTAAATTCTGTATATCGCTGCTTACACTCAGAAGCGATAATACCGCGCAAACTATATAAATAATAGCCAAAGCATTTATAATACCGAGTATTCCTCCCAGCAATGCGTTTGCATGTCCTATTACAGGCAGCTTCGACGCTCCGTCAAGCACTATAAACACTACCATCAGCAATATGCGTATTATTATAAACAGCCCAATCACCGCAATGATTTTGAGCATAAGCATAGTCAGCCTTCTCGCCAGCTCGTCCATGCCCTTTTCAATGGCGCTGTTTATATTATCAGAGTCGGAATTAACGGTTTTAAGCATTTGCTCCATAAGATACGGCGGTATAGTACCGCTTTGCGCAGCTTCCTCGTCTGTGTTGACCTCATTAATCGGATTTTCCAGCTCTGCTGTCAGACTGTCAGAAACTGATTTATATATTCTGTTTGCCATATCTGTTCCGGCAAGATAATTAACCACCGGCGTTTTTAATGCAATGACTAACACAATAGTCAAAACTAATGCCGTTATTTTCCATACGGATTTTACAAGTCCGCGTCGGAGATTAACTATAAAAGACAGAACAACTATTGCGGCAGCAATCAAATCCAAAATCACAATTATCACATCCTGACTATTTCAATACTGTTTGAATATACCGCCGCAACAATATTCTTATCCAGCAGCATAAGCGCTTTTATATCCATAGTAGCGGTAAACTTTGCCATCTGTCTGCTTCCCGATTTACCGTAGATTATATCACGGCCGCTGTTGAAAAGTATATAATTACCGTATATATCAACAAAATCAGGGATTTCGTCAGATGAAAGCTGATGCTTTAATGATGCATTTGAGCTGTATATATTTATAAGCGGAATATTTGAATCATCAAACAGAAGAATTTTATTTCCTTTTTCATCAACTCCGTAGTGGACAAATTCAGCATTATCAAAACGCTTATCATATAAAACTCCGCCTGATGAGGTTACGCCCGCAATACAATTATCACCAAAGGCATTTACCGTATCACCGGCAAAATCTATATCGAACAGAATAGTATCCTCAAAAATAACCTGTGCGTAGCTTTCTGTTTTATTTATATCAAAAAACTGCATTGTTGTTTTTACCTGAGCATCAGTATTAAGCAGCCCGACAGCTACGCGTCTTGAGGAAGCTGAAATATCAGCGCTTATTATATTGTCGCTGCCGGACGACCATGCGAAAATCTGATTTCCTTCCTTATTGTATACAACGACCGAGCCCTTGTATGATGATTTATCCGTTATCGCAACAACATCTCCGTTAGACGAAAGGTTACAGGTAAGAATATTATCCTCCGTGTCCACCTCATATACAAGCTTTCTGTCATTATACAGACATATCTTTTTACCGCCCTTTTCGGATATAAGAATATAATTTCCGGCAGTTTTAAGAATAGGATCGACTATAGTAGTAGTATTTTCCCATACTATATCTCCGGAATTGCTGATAAACGTCAGATAATTTGTATTTGCGCACACAATTCCGCCCTTGTATTTTGAAAATACAGAATTGCCTGCTCTCTCAAGAGGTATGGTTATTGTATCCTTAACAGATTTATTGTAGCGTTCAGCTTCTTTAACGTCGCCTTTTTCTGTTTCTGTATCATCATTCTTAAATTCAATGCCGATTTTTGACAGCAATATAGCGGCATTTTTTGAAAAATTATGCTTATAGCTTCCTATAACTCCGGTATCAGTAGTTACAAATACCACTACCACAGCCATAATTATAAGTGTTACCAATGAAATAACCGCTATTTGCTTTTTACTGAAATGATAATCATCTTTGTCATCATAATCAGTATAATCAAGGTCACCAAGCTCGGCAAACGCAAGCTCGCTCTTTGATTTATCGTCGTCAGTTATCTCAGTATCACTCTCTTGTGAAGCTTCTGTATCGGTATTTTCACCTTGCTGTTCGTTTTCGGACGGCTCTTTATTTTCGCTTTGCTGTTCGTCTTCGGACGGTTCTTTATTTTCGCTTTGCTGTTCGCTTTCGGACAGCTCTTTATTTTCACTGTTTTCCTCTGAAGCCTTTTCTGTGCCGTCCTTATCCGTTTCATCCTCGGTCAAGGTGTCAGCTGTTGAGATTTCACTCTCCGGATTATCCCCGGCTTCCTTTTCCGGCTCTGTATCCGAAATATCTGCATTATCAGGTGTATCTGACGTTTCTGAAATTTTTTCAACAATGGGCAGACTGTTTTTTTCTTTCTGAGCTTCCTCGATAAGTTCGACCAAGCCCGGAGTTTCTTCTTCAGCTTCTTTTTGAATTTCTTTTTCGGCTTCGTTATCGTCTTTCTTATTTTCGTAATAATTAATAATATCGTTTATTCCTTTTTCATTAATTTCATCCATCAGTAATACACCTCCTTTAAAAAAAGTCCCTGCGGCGGAGCTGTTATGCCGGCATTTTCACGGCATTTTGACTTTATTATATTCTCCATATCATGCCGGTCTATTTTACCGCTTCCCACATAAGCAAGCGTTCCGGCAATAATGCGTACCATATTATACAAAAATCCGTTTCCGACTACATCTATAGTCACAATATTTCCAGACTTTGTCACATCTAAAGAATATATAGTCCGCACAGTAGTTTTAACCGTAAATCCACTTGAAGCAAATCCGATAAAATCATGCTCACCCAAAAATGCTTCCGCAGCCTTTTGCATATTTTCAATATCCAGCGGAAATTTATAATGCCACGCATACTTGCACATAAAAACGTCATTAATATCACTGTTGAGAATTTGATAAATATATCTTTTTCGCACCGCGCTGTTCTTTGCATGAAAATTATCGTCTGCAAATTCAGCATTAAAGACGCGTATATCATCAGGCAAATATGTGTTTAAGGCATAAGGAATACGTTCAGCCGGAATTTTTGCATTTGTATGGAAATTACATACATAATTCAACGCGTGAACGCCTGCGTCAGTTCTGCCGCAGCCTATAATATTAACATCATCACCTGTTATTTTTTTCACAGCATTTATGAGCATTTCCTGTATTGTAACACCATTTGGCTGAATTTGCCAGCCGTGGTATGCTGTACCGTCATATTGAAGTTTAAGCTTAACATTCATTATACCATAGCTCCTGTTAAAATTCAATTACAAATTCTGATATAAGCAAAAATAGGGAACACACCGCAAAAACAATAATTGCCGATATATCATATAATGTTATATGCATTTGCTTCATTCTTGTCCTGTTCTCTCCGCCGTTATAGCATCTTGCCTCCATTGCTGTGGAAAGCTCGTCCGCGCGGCGGAATGCGCTTATAAACAAAGGCACCAGTAACGGCAGCATTGATTTTGCTCTTTTTATAATATTTCCCGATTCAAAATCAGCGCCTCTTGCAAGCTGCGCATTTTTTATTTTTTCCGCCTCCTCCGCAAGCGTAGGAATAAATCGTATAGCAATTGTCATCATCATAGCAATCTCATGAACCGGAACCTTTATTTTTCTTAGCGGCTTTAAAAGCTGTTCAATTCCATCCGTCAGCATAAGCGGCTGTGTTGTCAGCGTTAATAAAGACGTACCGGTTAAAAGCAGCAGCAGTCTTGTATTTATAAATACTGACTTTAATATACCTTCCTTTGTTATTTTTAAAGTCCATCGAAACAATTTAAAAGACAGCAGTGTCTCACCCGAAACTGAGAATATATTTACTATAGAGGTAAATATAAATATCCATATCACAGGAATAAATCCTTTTAATATAAGCTTCAGCGGAATATTGCTGACTATTACAATAGTCAAAGTATATACCGCAATCATTATAAGAGAAACCGGTTTATCAGCATTAAATACAAGAATAATGTATGCCATCATCATAATAATTTTAATTCTCGCATCTAATCTATGTATCGGTGATTTACTTGGAAAATACTGTCCAATCAATATATTTTTAAACATCATAATCTCCCATCGCAGTTTTAGGAAACATTTGCCCCATAATTTAACATTTAATTTTCACTGAAAATCAAATAATATCCTCTGCCTGTAAAGGCAGAGAACGGCTAAGCTTAGTTATAGCTTCAACAGCGGCTTTTACGGTATAAATTTCTTCAGGCAGATTATATCCGCCGTTACGGAGCTTATCTGCAAGCTTCGTTATCTGCGGAATATCAAGACCTATCTGTAACAGCCTGCCGCGCTTTCTGAAAATATCAGCCGCTGTGCCTGACATATCAATTCTCCCATCATGCATAACCACTATATTTTCCGCTGTTTCTGCAACCTCCTCCATAGAATGTGAAACGAAAATTATTATCATTTCTTTTTGCTTTTTATGAAGGTTTTTGATTATATTAAGAATATCATCTCTGCCGCCGGGGTCAAGACCTGCTGTCGGCTCATCCATAACAAGTACGCTCGGCTCCATTGCAAGTATTCCGGCAATTGCCGCCCGTCTTTTCTGTCCGCCTGACAATTCAAACGGAGATTTTTCAAAATATTTTTTATCAATTCCCGTAAGTGACGCAGCATATATCACTCGTCTTTCAATCTCTTCATCACTAAGTCCCATATTTTTCGGACCGAAAGCTATATCCTGATAAACTGTTTCTTCAAAAAGCTGATGCTCGGGATATTGAAAAACAAGTCCAACCTTTCTCCTGATTTTTGCAATATCAGCAGATTTACTTGTTATATCCTCATCATCTATAAATATTTTTCCCGATGTAGGCTGAAGCAAGCCATTAAGCTGCTGCATAAGAGTGGACTTTCCGCTGCCCGTATGACCGATAACCGCGGTTAAAGAACCGTTTGGAATAACTAAATTTATATCTGATAACGCGCGGTATTCACCGGGCATTCCCGGCTGATACACATAGCTAAGATTTTCAATTCTTATCATTATTTCACATCTCCCAGCAGTTTTACAAGCTCTCTGAAGCATTCATCAACATCAATTATTCCGTCGGAGATTTCAAATCCCAATTTTTTCAGCTCATATGCAAGCTCCGTAACCTGAGGCACGTCAAGTTTAAGCTTTTTTAATAGCTCCACATTTTTAAATACCTCCGCCGGCACTCCGTCAATTACTATTTTTCCGTTATCTATTACAATAGTACGATCCGCCATAACAGCTTCTTCCATATAATGAGTTATTAAAACAACCGTAATTCCTTTTGCGCGGTTAAGCATTTTTATAGTATCTAAAACCTCCGCTCTGCCTTTCGGGTCAAGCATGGAGGTAGGCTCGTCCAGTACAATACATTCCGGCTCCATAGCAAGCACGGAGGCTATGGCAATACGCAGCTTTTGTCCTCCGGACAAATTTGCCGTAAAGCTGCCGGCATATTCCTGCATACCTACAATTTTAAGACATTCATCTACACGATTTCTTATTTCTTGCGGTTTAACGCCGAGATTTTCAGGAGCAAAGGCAATCTCATCCTCAACAATCGCCGTTACCATCTGATTATCGGGATTTTGAAATACCATTCCGACATTTGAACGTATATCGAATAAATACTTCTGTTCATGTGTATTCATTCCCTTTACATATACAAAACCGCCTGAGGGGAGCAAAATAGCATTAAAATGCTTTGCAAGCGTGGATTTTCCCGAACCGTTACTGCCAAGAATTGCAGTAAAAGAACCTTTTTTTATTTTAAGATTAAGCTCCTTGAGAACTTCCTCCTTCACAGCTTCGTTTTCCTCATCCTCACTGTGATATGAATAGGAAAGATTTTTTGTTTCTATCATTATATAATTTCCCCTTCATTACGAATGGTCTTATTCATTCTGCCATCTTCCGCTTATACCGCATGGCAGAACAAGCTTATTTGATGACATTTCAAGACCGATCTCATCAGCGGTTACATAGCCGCCGAACTTTCTGACTATTGTCATAGTCAATATATTAATCAGCACCTGCGCACTAAGACCTGTTGTATATGAATTAATAAGGAAAAACAACGGCTTATCTGAAAGTATCTTCATACATTCCTCAATAAGCGGATACAATTCATTTTCTATTTTCCATACCTCTCCCGAAGGACCTCTGCCATATGACGGCGGATCCATAATAATAGCGTCATACTGTCTGCCGCGTCTAAATTCACGCTGAACAAATTTTTTTACATCGTCAACAATATATCTTACAGGTCTGCTTTCCAAGCCCGATGAAATAACATTTTCTTTTGCCCATGTTACCATTCCCTTTGACGCGTCAACGTGAACAACCTCCGCGCCCGCTGCCAAAGCTGCAACCGTCGCGCCGCCGGTATATGCAAAAAGATTAAGAACTCGTATAGGACGTCCGGCATTTTTTATAAGCTTTGAAAACCAGTCCCAGTTTACTGCCTGCTCAGGAAAAAGTCCCGTATGCTTAAATCCCATCGGCTTAATGTTAAATGTTAAATCTCTATAGCTTATTGTCCAGCGTTCAGGAAGCTTCTTATTGAAAAACTGCCATTTTCCGCCGCCTGAATTGGAACGGTGATACCATGCATCTGTCTTATTCCACAGGTTTTTTTCCGATTTAACGCTCCATACCGCCTGCGGATCGGGACGGCGAAGCAAATATTTACCCCAATACTCCAGCTTTTCACCGTCGGCACTGTCTATTAATTTATAATCAATCCAACTATCTGCACACCACATACTCTTCTCCTTATAGACACATTTATTCAGTATAATATTGTATCACTTTTTATCCGACTTATCAATAAAATAGCAGATATGTCAATGTTTTGATACGGATTTGTAACAGAAAATTCTTCATTATTGTTGCAGAATTATTTTTTTCATATCATTAAAAACAAAAAATGATATATAAAGAACATATAATTGCACCTGTTTTTGTGCAAAAAAGAAAATTATTAAAAAAATGCTAAAATTTTAACAATAAGGCTTGTATATTTTTTAATTTTGAGGTAAAATATAGATGAATGGGTTCAAATTGTGCCCAGGGTAAAAATATATATATTTTTTAGGAGGAATTTCAAAATGGCAGTTAAAGTTGCAATTAACGGTTTTGGACGTATCGGACGTCTTGCTTTCAGACAGATGTTTGGTGCAGAGGGTTATGAAGTTGTTGCTATCAACGACCTTACAAGCCCAAAGATGCTTGCTCATCTTTTAAAGTATGATTCATCACAGGGTAAGTATGAAAAGGCTGATAAAGTAACAGCAGGTGAGGACTCAATTACAGTTGACGGTAAGGAAATCAAGATTTACGCTTTCCCTGACGCTAACAACTGTCCTTGGGGTGACCTTGATGTAGACGTTGTTCTTGAATGCTCAGGCTTCTACACATCAAAGGAAAAGGCACAGGCTCACATCAATGCAGGTGCTAAAAAGGTAGTTATCTCAGCTCCGGCTGGTAACGATCTTCCAACAATCGTTTACAATGTAAACCACGAAACATTAAAGGCTGACGATACAATCATTTCAGCTGCTTCATGTACAACAAACTGCTTGGCTCCAATGGCAGACGCACTTAACAAGTACGCTCCTATTCAGTCAGGTATCATGTGCACAATCCACGCTTACACAGGTGACCAGATGACTCTTGACGGTCCTCAGAGAAAGGGCGACCTAAGACGTTCAAGAGCTGCTGCTGTAAACATCGTTCCTAACTCAACAGGCGCAGCAAAGGCTATCGGTCTTGTTATTCCTGAGCTTAACGGTAAGCTTATCGGCGCTGCTCAGAGAGTTCCTACTCCGACAGGCTCAACAACTATCCTTACAGCTGTTGTTAAGGGCGACAACGTATCAGTTGACGGTATCAACGCTGCAATGAAGGCTGCTTCAAACGAATCATTCGGTTACTATGTAGACGAAATCGTTTCATCAGACATCGTTGGTATGAGATACGGTTCATTGTTTGACTCAACTCAGACAATGGTAGCTCCTATCGGTGACGGTCTTTACGAGGTACAGGTTGTTTCTTGGTATGATAACGAAAACTCATACACATCACAGATGGTTAGAACAATCAAGTACTTCTCAGAACTTGCATAATTTAACTTTTTTGCAAAACAAAAGGGCTGTCCGTTCAGGGCAGTCTTTTTTATTTATATTTACTTTAAAAAAATAAAAAAGCGATGCATTTTCAGCATCGCTTTGTATTTTAATTTTCTACTACAGAATATTGTGAAGAAGCATCTTCTTTTC
>JALEPO010000095.1 GCA_022768695.1 Clostridia bacterium | reverse complement strand
CAGACAAGATTTGTGCGCTGGGGTGTGCATCAGGGCTGGAAGCAGCTGAACTTCTTCAATGCCTTGAATAATCGTATAAACGGTGATAATACCCAGTTTGACAAGAACAACACAATGGCGAACAGATGGTACAGAATTGTATGTGACATTGACCTTGTAAACGATAGTGTAACTACTACAATCTATGATAGGGATAAGGATATGGAAATGCTGAATAAGAAGCCGTTTGTTATAGCCAAAGCAGACGAAACCACAGGCGAAAATCCGAATTATCCGACAGAAATTAACCTTGATAATCTTTATTTCAACATTTATATGGATAAGAATGCAAACACATCGAATAAGATGGAATATTATCTGGATAATATAACGGTTGAATATCAGGATTATGAATAACTGTAGCATAATAAAGGAAATGAAGAAGTAAAATAGAAAGCAAGTGAGTGCAGTTGCTATGATTTGGCGGAGCACAGTGAGAAAAAGGGAATATGAGAGGTAAAAGTGAAAGCTTCGGGAGCAATTATTGCCCCCGAAGCTTTGCTATTGCCTATTATAAACTCTTCTTATCAGCCGTGCACAGCGGTTTCATTGTGTCAATGCCATCCCATAGCATAACCTTTATTGATGCCGCACCGTCGGTCTTTAAGGTTTCCGGCTCTACGGTATCTTCTTTTGCTGTGTCAAATGATAGCGGCTTCAATTCTACACTTAACAAACTGCCGTTTGTGTCATACGCCGCAAAGATAAGCACACAGTTGCTCTCTTTCGGCACAAGTAACGATACGCTGTTATCGCCCGCAGACTCGATAAACTCGACGCTGTAAATAATCGGCGTTCTCTTAAACTGCGCTGTATATGTCGCGTGTGCCGTGACCGTTACAGGCGAGGGATTCGGCGCAAGCTGAACGTATAAAAACGGTAATTCATTATCATGGAACACACTTCTGTATTGTTGTATCAGCTTCTTAAAATCTGACGAATAAGTCTTAAATCCTGTTTCATTTGAGTTCGCGCAGCCCTGATACCATAAAATACCCGCTATATTCAAGCCTTCAAGCGGAGCAATATGGTTATTGTAAAGACGTCCGCACTCGCTCCAAATATTGATTGCAGAACCGCCTCTCGATGCCTGGATAATTCCGACAGGAATAGTATTGTCAGCCTTAATTAAGCTGTCCGCGAAAAATGCCGCGAGGGAGGAAAGAGCGAGTATGTTGGTATGCTGTATTGATGTTGTTACACCCGCCGAGCTTGTTTCGGTCATCTCTCCGTTAGATGCGCACCAATCAATCCAAACCGGCACGTCCTCCGTTACAATACCCGATTCCGCTTCCGTATCATCACGCATTTTGAACATTCTTATGTTCTCGTTCGCAAGAGTATTTTGAAGCTCATACATTCCTTTTTTATAGTACACCGAGCCGTTCGGACCGCCCGTGTTGCTTTGCGCCGTGGTATTCTGCGTCGCTGACTTAGGCGCGTCATACGCCATATTGGACTGTCCAGACGCTAAGAACACATCGCCGACAAGAACGTTTGTCAGTACCACATTCGGTGCGGTTGTACCGTCCGACACCGTAATAGTGTACGGACTAATTCCCGCCGTCATTGCGTCAAGAGATACAGTCCAATTTCCGTCGCTGTCGGGCGTTGCGGTTTTAGTCTGCGTGTTCGATGTATTGCCATCCTCTGTCATTGTTACGCTCACACTTGTGCCTGTCTCGCTGTAGCCCTTTATAACGTGGGGTTTATTTCTTTGCAGCACCATATTGCTGCCGTAATAATTTCTTACGGACAAAAACGGAGTTTTTTCTGTGGTATCACGGAAAATTTCCACCTCAGAAATATCAAGCATGCCGCCCCAGCTGTAAAGGAATATGTATCGGTACATACCGTAATCGTGCTTTGCTGTGTCTTGCGCTGTCACTGTGAAGCAATTTGCGCCGTTTTCCTCTGTCACTGTGATGTTTGTTCTCAATAAATTTGTTTCATCTGTTCTGACAAATGTAAAGTTTTCGATATTCTCCGCCGCTTCAGCGCCGTCAAATACCGATACAAAATTACCGGTTTTTGTTGTGCTTGTGTTTGCTGTACTTTGATATGCCTTGATTGTGCTTATAGGATATTGCTGTCCAAGGTCAATCATAACAAATTTCTGCACTGCTACTCCTGTGCCGTCTGTCGTGTAATCGCCGTCGGTAAATACCTTGTAAGAAGCATCCTCTGTTACCTCGCCGGCGTATTTGTATACCTTATCGGTGCTGTTAGATGTATAGCTATATATCTTAGCGTTGGTCAAATCTATCTTTTCCTCTGCCGTCTCGGCAGCAACAGCAATCGATGCCGGAATTAACGACATTATCATACTGAGCACCGTCATTAATGAAAGTAATCTTCTTTTCGTTTTAATTCTCCTTTATAACCTTGTCAAAAAACTTCTCACACCATTCGCGGGCAATAATTTCGTGTCCTGCCGCTGTCGGGTGTACTCCGTCAGCTGTCCAGTCAAGAGCTACGGAAAATCTCCGGTTGCCGATTTGTATGATTTTAGATTTACGCGTTCAAAAAGACTGCTAAAAAGCGGCTATTCCATAAATTATATAGTAAAAACAACCGGCTTTAAATCCGCACAGCATTTCTCGGCGTTTTTTAAGAAGCGTGCAGGGGTGACACCGAGCGAATACAGAACATTTATACTTTCCTAATATTGTTGTATCGTATAAAGAACATCACATCGGAAAGTATGGTATGATGCACGAAGATTATATCAAGAAAGAAAATCCGTGGTTTTACGCTTGGCTTAGAGGTAAAGGTGAGTTGTTCGATTATCTTGAAGAAATTGATAACTATATTATTAAGTCAGGTGTGATTTATAGAAGTAAAATTGACTTAATTTAGATAAATATGCACAAATATCATTGCTGTTTTTCGACATATTTTGTTCAGAACGCATTGACAAAATTTGTATATTAATGTATAATCATAAATATAGACAAATAATGTATCTTTATGAAAGACAAGACTGATACTCGACGGATGATAAAGGATGAATTTGAAAGCGGAGATTATGAGATGTGCGTCATGTATGTACCGCACGGATAAAAACAAGACCTATAATCCGCAATAGCGAAAAAACATATTTACAAGGGGGATTAATATGGAAGGCTACATTGGAAAAGTTTGTCCATTTTGCAAAACGGGTATAAAAGAGGGTGATGAAGTTGCAGTATGTTCAGCATGCGGCATACCACATCACAGAAGTTGTTGGGACGAGAATAAAGGATGTACGACTTTTGGATGTTCCGAACAAAAATATGAAGAGAGAGGGAATAATTTTGCGGATGTATGTCAAAAATGTGGTTCTGTATTAGGGGAGGATCAAAAATTCTGTACAAAATGCGGTGCTCCTAAAAATGGCAATATCAATAAATGCAGTAAATGTGGTGCTAAAATACAAATTGGTCAGAAATTTTGTTCCAAATGCGGACAAAAAGTTGGATTGGAAATAGATATTAACACGACATCAGCAATAAATCAATTTAATGAAAATGTTGCAAAACAGCAGAAAAAAAACAAATCCAGTCCAATTATTATTGCGGTCGTTGCAATCATCGTGTGTATTGTAGTAGTATTTACATATAAAGTTATTCAAAAAGATAAAGAAGAAAAATATATGGCTGATAGCAAACGTTTCTGTTCGTTAGTTTTAACAGCTGCGGCAAATCTTGAAGATATAGGAAATGAGATTTCAAGTGAATGGTATGACTCAATATGGAACCGTTGGAGTAAATATGATGATATTGATGAAGCGGTGGCTGGAGCATTAGCTAATAAAAGCATAGAAGTGAACACAGCTGCAATACAGAAATCTACTATAGATTCTCTATATACCAATATAAAAAAACCTGCGACAGATAACACTGAAATAGTAGAAGTATGCAATGCTGTCAAGGAATTATATTTTGAATACGAAGATATGTATGACTGTATATTAACACCGGAAGGCAATCTAAGTTCTTTCAAATCAGAATTTAGCAATGCTGACAAAAGTGTTATGGATGCATATAGAAAACTAAATGATTTAGTTGACTAAAAATTTATATTTTTTATAATGAAGGAGATTTTAATTATGGCAAAAGTAAATGTAATTATTGTAGATGCAACAGGGAACAAGGAACAGAAGGTTGGATTGCCGGATGATATCAAATGCGGAATTATTATGGTCAAGTTAATTGAAAAGATTAAACTTCCGTCGGTTGGCCCCGATGGCAACCCCATAAGCTATAAATTTATACATAAAGTGACAGGTAGACAGTTATTAGAAGCACAAACTCTATCAGAAGCCGGAATTAAAGACGGAGATGTACTTAGATTACAGCCGGAGATTACAGCAGGGAGAATTTAATCATGAACAATTTTGACTTAGAATCTTCGGATTTTGAAGAGGATAAATATAGTCGCTTGCGTCTTATACCTTGGTGGGATCAAGAAGGACTTTCAGATGCAACAATAATGGTTGTAGGTGCTGGTGCTATTGGTAATGAACTGATAAAAAATCTTGCTCTTTTAGGAATAGGTAAAATATTGATTTTTGATATGGATGCTATTGAAAATACTAATCTTACACGATCTGTTTTATATCGTGCCAAGGATGTTGGAAGATATAAAGCAGAAGTGGCATCAGAACGAGCCATGGAGATAAATCCCGATGTTAAAGCTAAAGCGTTCGTAAGCAATATTATTGACGATGTGGGATTAGGCGTGTTTAGGCGTATGAATGTTGTGTTGGGAGGATTGGATAATAGAGAAGCTCGTTTATCTATAAATCAGTCGTGCTATAAGGTAAACAAACCTTGGATAGACGGAGCGATAGAAGCACTTAACGGTTTTGCAAGAGTTTTCGTTCCTGGACAAGGAGCTTGTTATGAATGCACTATGACGGAAACAGATTGGCAGCTTATAAATAAGCGAAAATCCTGTGCATTGCTAACGCACGAACAAATGGCTGACGGAAAAATCCCAACAACACCTACTTCATCATCTGTAATAGCGGGAATACAAGTGCAGGAAATGTTGAAATTATTACATTCTGATAGAAATTTGCCGACATTAGCAGGTAAGGGATATGTTTTCAATGGATTGACACACGATTCCTATGTTGTGCAGTATCAAGAAAAGGCTGGATGTATGAGTCACGAAACATATAATTCTATCATTGAAAAACCGTGGTCTGTAAAAACTATGAAGGTGTGTGAATTGGTAGATGCAGTAAAAAAAGAATTGGGCGATAGTGCAGTTGTTGATTTTGACCGTGAAATTGCAACGAAAGCAAAATGTACTTGCGGAAATCATA
>JALEPO010000024.1 GCA_022768695.1 Clostridia bacterium | reverse complement strand
AAGTCCAAGCGGCAGATATGAATATATACCTGCGGCAAGCTTTCTGATAAGTCCTGCTCTGAGCATTAATTTATGGCTTGTGATTTCCGCCTCTGCCGGAACTTCTCTTAAAGTCGGCATAAGCAAGTTTGACATTCTCATAATATTTTCCTTTCCTGTAAATCAGTTTATGTTTTGTTTCAATAAATTATTGTTTAGTTTAATAAGGCTCCCCTTAACACTTATGCCTTTGGCAAAAGCCACTTTGCGGGTTTCGCAAGGCTCCCCTAATAGGGGAGCTGTCACGAAGTGACTGAGGGGTTTTAATATTAAAACTTTCGCCATAAACCCCTCCGTCGCCTAATGGCGACACCTCCCCTATTAGGGGAGGCTTACTATGTTAAACAATAATTTATCACTTCTATTAATACTTGTCACTCTTAATAAGTGTACCAATACCTGTTTTTGTAAAGATTTCCAAAAGCAGACAATGTGGTATACGTCCGTCAATGATATGAACACCGGCAACACCGCCGTCAATTGCTTCAAGACAGCCAAGCACCTTTGGTATCATACCGCCGCTTATAGTGCCGTCATCTATCATTTCCATGATTTCATTTTTATGAACTTCGTATATTACATTACCGTCGTTATCCTTAACGCCCTCAACATCTGTAAGCAAAATCAGCTTTTCCGCCGCAACCGACGCAGCGACAGCCGCCGCAACAGTATCAGCATTTATATTGTAGCTGTTTCCTTCCTCGTCCGTACCAATCGGCGCGATAACGGGTATGTACTGGTCAGATGCAAGTAAGTCAATAAGGCAGTGCTTGATATGCACAATATCACCCACATAACCTATGTCAACCTTTTCACCGTCAACCTCGGTATACTGTTTTTTACACTCGATAAAGCTTCCGTCAATACCGCTCACACCAACGGCGCGTCCGCCCTTTGTGTTGAGCAGCGCCACAATCTCCTTATTCGTCTTTCCAATAAGCACCTGCTGTGCTGTCTGCATTGTGATGTCGTCCGTCACGCGGAGTCCGTTTATAAACTTGCTCTTTACTCCGCGGTCATTAAGTGCCTTTGAAATATCAGGGCCGCCGCCGTGTACGACAATCGGTTTAAGTCCGATAAATTTCAGCAGCGTTATATCCTCCATAACGGAATTTTTCAGTTCTTCGTTTATCATAGCATTTCCGCCGTACTTTACTACAACGGTTTTGCCCGCAAATTTCTGTATATACGGGAGTGCTTCAATAAGTATCCCCGCTTTTTTAATTAATTCCTCCATTTTTTCACCCTCTGTATTATAGATAAAATCCTGCATTACTAAGCGCCGTCTTTTCGTCCAGTCCGAATAATATGTTCATATTTTGAACAGCCTGACCAGCCGCGCCCTTGACAATATTGTCAAGTGATGAAACAACAACGGCTCTCTGCAATCTCTTGTCATAGCATACGCCTATGTCAACAAAGTTAGAGCCTGCAACGTGCTTTGTTTCGGGCAGGTCGCCGACCTCCTTCACGCGTACAAAAAATTCGTCCTTATAGAAATCCTTGTACATCTGCGTAAGCTCCTCCACGCTCGACTCTCTGTTCAGGTTTACATAAATCGTTGACAGTATACCGCGCTTCTGTGGAATAAGATGCGGAGTAAAGGAAATCATTATCTTCTCCCCTGCGATATTGGAAAGCTCCTGCTCTATTTCAGATGTGTGGCGGTGGTTTGTAACCTTGTACGCCTTGGAGTTTTCCGTACATTCGCAAAAGCTGTTTTGAAGTTTCAATCCGCGTCCTGCGCCTGTAACACCCGACTTTGCGTCTACTATAATATTCTTTGTTTCGGCAATTTTATTTGCAAGAAGCGGCGCCGCGCCAAGTATTGAACACGTTGTATAGCAGCCGGGGTTGCCGATAAGCCTTGCACCCCTTATCTTTTCTCTGTGCAGCTCCGGCAGTCCGTAAACAGACTCCTTTAAAAGCTCAGGCGAAGAATGTTTTTCGCCGTACCATTCCTCATATACCGCGGCATCATCGTAACGATAATCTCCGCTAAGGTCAATAACCTTCAGTCCCTTTTCTAAAAGTGCCGGAATTACCTCCTTTGAAGCGCCATGCGGCAGCGCCGTAAACGCAACATCACATTTTGCCGCCTCGTCAAGATCCACTTCCGAACATTCCTTTTCAAGTATATGTCTGAAATTCTGATATACATCACTTATCGGTTTACCCGCAAAGCTCTGTGAACCCAAAATTTCAATATTCACCTCAGGGTGATTTGTCAACAGACGAACAAGCTCAATACCTGCATAGCCGGTTGCTCCAAGCACCGCTGCCTTTATCATAAAAAACCACCATAGCCTTTCTTTCCCCTGTCGTTTCTACGGCATGGGTCTTTAATTTATAAACATCTTAAATATTATATTACATTATTACGCTTTTGTAAAGTCCTAAATCGCCAAGTTTTTGTAATATATGTTACATATTTTTAAGGGAATTTGTATTGAATTGTCACAATTATGCTTATATAATATATAATTGTAAGTAAGCTAAAATACAATAGGAGTGATGTCCTTGAGAAAAAGAATATATAAATTTATATGTACGATATGTTCAATAAGCATACTTCTTTCCAGTATAACAGTAGACCATACAGCGCTTGCAGATGAGCCTGTAGGCAAAATGTCCGCCGTATACGGTTATGTGCTTAACGACTATATTGCTACATACGGCGCTGTTACCACATCAGAAACAAACAGCGCATTATATGACGAAAACGGCGGTACTATATCACCGACAGGTGTTGTATATGGCGATGTAGTCAATTTTGATGATAATGAAAATCCTTATCTTGTTATTTACATAACCGAAGGAATATATAACACAGCTTCCTGCCACATTTGGAAATACAACGAACAAACAGAAGCGGCAGAAAGAATAGCTATTCTTGAAAAGGAATATGACAGCATTGATCGAAACAAAATGGGAGAATTTAATCTCGGATGGAACGATGAAAAAAGATATATAACCTATAAAGAGTATGTTGACCACAATGTTGTAAATGCGGAATACTATACTGTTATAGACGGCGATGCGCTAATGTATGTAAACAATCCCAAGGATGTGTACGAAGCCGGAATTATGGATTTTAACGCATATTACTTCCACCCCGGAGTAGATGTTTCAAATTACAATCAGACATTAAACAACTTTTTTGATGATTTAAAAAATGCGGCCGCTGACAGCGTTACTTACGAAGATATTGCCGAGCGGCTGACGCCGGAGGACGAAGCAAGAGTTGAAGCAGTTCTTTCAAAAGCAGTATCTTACGAAAACTTCGATATTTCTGATTATGATTCAATGGACAAATATCAGGCTGCACTGAGAGAGCCGACAAACAGCGACCGTTTCTACTTGATTTCAAATATGTACAATCTCGGAGATGAGATTTACTATGTCAGATTTTCTACAGATAAATCATATTATAACTACGCATTGCTTCGCAGAAGCGATTCTGTGGAAAACGGTTATCAAATCCTGAAGGTCAGCACTGACTGCATTCCTCTTGCAGACAGAGAGCTGAAGCAATTAAAAGAAGAATATTCCAGAAATACATTGCTGTATAAAAAAGCAAAGGGTTATCTGAAGCTCCAAAAAAAGGTCAAAGAACCGTCAGGAGCACCCGAGGTCACAAAAGCTCCGAAAATATTAATTGATAAAATAATTGATTCAAGAATGCGTATTCCATCGGCATGTATTGGCGGCGGTATTGCCATTGCATTACTTACAATATTATGGGTATGCCTCTACGGAAGCGACGAATAAACTGCGTTAAACAACACATAAAAGCGTTAGGATTTATTTCCTGACGCTCCTTTTTTAGCCTCTTTGTCAATAGTTGAGATAAAATACCCGCTATTTGCCAAAACGCAAAAAAATACGACAGCAAAACAAACTGTCGTATTTCATACACATTTACAACTGCAAGAACGCAATACTATCTACAAGTTCAAATAATTACAGAGTTTTTATATAAGTTTTCGCAAACTCCTCCAAAAGCTCATCACGTTCAATTTTAACAATCAGACCTCGCGCACCGTTATAACTGGTTATGTAGGTCGGATCGCCTGAAAGAATATAGCCTACAATCTGACTAATCGGATCATATCCTTTAATTTTCAAAGCTTCATATACCTTTGCCACTATATCTCTTACCTCTTGTTCCTTATCGAACTCAAGATTAATTTTCATTGTTTCATTAAATTCCATGATTCTCACCCTTTCTGTACTTGTATATAGCATATTACAAAATTGTTAAAATTGCAAGTGTTTTACGAAAAAATTTATAAATATTTAATATTTTTTATATTTTTGTCCTTTTTATGGTACATTATTTTTGATTAATCAGAAATTGAAGAGATTATCAACCTGTTCAATCGGTCCTACAGCCGCCAAAGATAATGTTTTCGTATCCAATACCGTGTCAATTATATCCGCAACAGTATCTGTTGTAACCGCATCTATTCTTTCAAGAGCCTCCTCCTGGGTAAGTATAGGCTTATTGAGAAGCATCGACCGTCCTGCCCCCTGCATTCTTGCGCCTGTGCTTTCATAGCTTAATATATATCCGCCCTTGAGCTGCTCCTTTGCTCTTTGCACCTCATCGGCAGAAAGCTTTTCACTTTTTACTCTCTTTATCTCATCTGTTATCAGTTCTGCAACCTTTTCTGCGTTATCAGGGTTCATTCCGGCAGAAATGTCAAAAATTCCTGTGTTTATATATGCGCTGTGTCCCGCGCAAACAGAATAAACAAGACCACGCTTTTCACGAATATTCTGAAAAAGTCTTGAGGACATACCGCTGCCGAATACGTTATTGAATACCAACAGGCTATATACACGCTCATCCATAACATCGATACCGTTAAAGCCTGCAACAAGCTGAACCTGCTCTATATCCTTTGTTTTTACCATATTTGAAGGCTTATAAACAGCTTCCGGCAGATTAATATCGTCAGAGCTTATTTTCCTGCTTCCAAAATATTCTTCCAGTAAATCAAAAAAACCCTCGCCGTAGTTTCCGGAAACAGAAATTATCATATTCTTATTTGTATAATGCGTTCTCATATATTCACGCATAATATCAGGCGTTATTCCCGCAAGACTTTCCTGTGTTCCAAGTATCGTCCTTCCCATGGACGTATCGCCCCATGCCGCAGCGGAAATCAAATCATATACCAAGTCCTCCGGACTGTCCTCATACAGACTTATTTCCTCATAAATTACACGTCTTTCCTTATCCATGTCCTCCGCTGAAAGTCTGGAATTAAAGAGCATATCTGAAAGCACATCTAAAGCAATAGATACATGAGCATCAAGAGTTTTTGTATAAAAGCAGGTATACTCCCGCGCGGTAAAAGCATTTATCTGTCCTCCGACATCATCAATCGCGCGTGCAATCTCTACCGCTTCTCTGCGATTTGTTCCCTTAAACAGCATATGCTCAATAAAATGAGATATTCCATTTTCCTTACTCGACTCGTGGCGGGAACCATTTCCTACCCATACTCCTATAGAAATTGACTTTAAATAATCTATTTTTTCCGCAACTACACGGATTCCATTCTGTAATGTTCTGAATTCGTACATAGTATCTCCTGTAATTTTAATTTTATTGTTATACAAAAAGACGGCAATGCCGTCTTTTTCAGCGTGTAGACAAAACTGTCTACACGCTGAGAGACTTCGAGAAATTAGCTCAGATTTTACGAAAATGAACTCGTCGGCGTACATGGGTACGGTAGAGTTTATTTTCGTGAAAAGTGCATATTAAAGCCATTTTTTTTGGAGAATGGCTTTAATAATTGTCTAAACACTATATTGTGGTTTCAAACATGAAATATATCTAATTTGCACGGTCTGGGCAATTTGTCGACAGTCTGAAAAAGACGGCAATGCCGTCTTTTTATTTATTCAACAATGGGCAAAACCCAGTCATTCAACTTT
>JALEPO010000047.1 GCA_022768695.1 Clostridia bacterium | reverse complement strand
GCCGCAGCGATAAGTCCCGCGCTGGCAACCGCCACAGCGTCCGCGCCCATTGCAATAGCCTTTGCAAAGTCTGCCGATACTCTCAGACCGCCCGTAATAACAAGCGAAATATCCGAGCCTACCGAGTCAAGATACTTCCTTGCCCGATACAACGCGTAAACCGTCGGAACAGTTGTAGCCTCACGCAGGAAAAACGGGCTTGAGCCAGTCGCGCCGCCGCGTCCGTCTATCGTTATGAAATCAGGCTCAGCATACACGCAGTATTCCAAGTCCTGTTCAATTCTGCCTGCTGCGATTTTAATGCCTATCGGACGTCCCTCAGAACAATCACGCAGCATACTTACCATTTCCTTTAAATCCTCTTTTGAATTGATTTCAGGGAATTTGCTCGGACTCTGAATATCCTCGCCAACCTTCTTCCCGCGTATTTTTGCGATTTCCTCTGTAACCTTTTCACCCGGCAGATGTCCGCCCATTCCCGGCTTTGTGCCCTGTCCTATTTTAATTTCTATTGCGTCTGCATTTTTCAGATTTTCACCGGTAACGCTGTATTTGTTTGGTATGTACTCAAAAATGTACTTATATGCCGCATTCCTTTCCTCGGGCAAAATACCGCCCTCGCCACTGCACATTGCTGTTTTTGCCATTGCCGAACCCTCTGCAAGCGCAACCTTAATTTCCTTTGAAAGCGCGCCAAATGACATATGAGATATGTATACCGGGTTTTCCAGTACCATTGGTTTCTTTGCACGCTTGCCAATAACGGTCTGCGTATTTACCGGCGCGTCGTCGTCAAGCGGCGGTGGATTTAACTGCGCGCCCAAAAGTAAAATATCGTCCCATGACGGCATTGGCATTCTTGTACCCATTGCCGCACTTATGGATTTGCCCGTAACCGCCATTTCATGTATCTCTGACATATATCGGCAGCTTTCATCATAGCGCGCGTATTGCTTGTCGTAGCTTAAATCACAGTTTTCTGTGTTTTTTGGCTCCTCCTTCGGTTTCTCCGCCTCTACCGCCTTGAACTTTTCCTTTGGCTGATTGCAGATAGGGCACTTTTCCGGCGGCTCATCGCCCTCATGCACATATCCGCATATTGTACATACATACTTCATAAAACTATCCTCCTTATATTTTATATTGCTTGTCAATTTCTACTAATTATAAATTATATCATATATTTTTAACAATATCAATACCGATTTTCTATAATATTATTTATTCTATTCTGACGCTTAAAAGCACGCGCAATATAGCTCAGCGACATTCGCCGGCAGAACAGCAGATGAGCTGTTGCCATGGTCGGGTAAAATGATAGAAAATGTTTATCTTTAATATAAATATTGCAAAAAAACGCAATTTTGCTTAAATACACAATTTTTGTAATTATCAATATTCATATTTTCTTCAAAACTTTTACAAAAAATTTATAAAAAACAGTAGTAATTCCATAAAAAGTATGATATAATATAAATTATAATGTTATAATGCTATAGGTATGATTTTAATACGAAATAATACATTAGCTTTTCTGATAAAACAAATGAGGTGAAAAAATGAATCTTTTTGACAAACTATTCGGCACATATTCAGACCGCGAGCTTAAAAAAGTACGTCCGATTGCCGATAAAGTTATGGCACTTGAGGAGGATATGGCAAAGCTTTCAGATGCTGAGCTTAAAGCAAAAACCCCCGAATTTAAAGAAAGACTGAAAAACGGCGAAACCTTGGATGATCTTCTTCCCGAAGCATTCGCAGTTATGCGTGAAGCAAGCTGGCGTGTACTTGGAATGAAGCATTTCTATGTTCAGGTAATAGGCGGTGTTATCCTCCACCAGGGACGTATTGCCGAAATGAAAACAGGTGAAGGTAAAACTCTCGTTTCTACCTTGCCCGCATATCTTAACGCTCTGACAGGCAACGGTGTACATATCGTTACCGTCAACGACTACCTTGCAAAGCGTGACTCAGAATGGATGGGAAAAGTATACCGCTACTTAGGAATGAGTGTCGGTCTTATTATTCATGACCTTGACAACGCTCAAAGACGCGAGGCATATGCCGCTGATATAACCTATGGCACAAATAACGAGCTTGGATTTGACTATCTGCGTGACAACATGGTGGTTCACAAAGAGGAAATGGTACAGCGTGGTCACAATTATGCGGTTGTCGACGAGGTAGACTCAATCCTTATCGATGAAGCAAGAACTCCGCTTATTATTTCAGGTATGGGCGAGGACGCAAACGAACTGTACCGCGTTGCGGATATGTTTGTTAAGCGCCTTAAAAAGCTTGTTGTAACAGAGCATGACGACAAACAGCTTGACGAGGATGTTGACGCAGATTATATTGTAGATGAAAAAGCAAGAACCGCTACTCTTACAGAGCGCGGTGTTAAAAAAGCGGAGCAGGGCTTTGGCATAGAAAACCTTTCCGATCCCGCAAATATGAAGATACAGCACCACATAAATCAGGCGCTTCAGGCTAACGGCACAATGCATCGTGATCAGCAGTACGTTGTTCAGGACGGTCAGGTTATGATAGTTGATGAATTTACAGGACGTATCATGCCCGGCAGACGT
>JALEPO010000182.1 GCA_022768695.1 Clostridia bacterium | reverse complement strand
AACTATAATATTACTGTTAACAACGGCAACGGTAAGATTTCAGCTAAGTCACTTACAATTAAGTCAGTTCCTAACATTCCGTCCGCTCCGAGCGGCGTTGCTAAGTCGGACACAGTTACAGAAACCATCACTAATGCTAACCTTGACGCAAGCACACCACTTGCATCAGCAGACAGCACAGGTATAAGTATTAAATATACATATACTTATGATGCGTCAACTTCAACAAGCGTTAACATTAGTGCAATCACATCACAGAACGCAAACTACACGATTACTCCGACGTCACTTGACAACCAGACAGGTAGTCGTAATGCGAGAACAGTTAAAACAATTACTGTTGCTCCAACTACAACAACATACAATTACTCAGATACTTTGAGTGCTGTGACAATTACTGTTGAATATGATGACTCTTATGGTAATTCAGTATATAACAACATTGCAGACGCAGTTGCAGCGGGTGTAAGCGTATACTGGGGAACAGATACAAGTGCAGCCGCAACAGATGGTCAGACATTGAATGTTTCTGCCCATAGCAAAAATCTTACTGCTGCATTCGGCGGTAAGACAGGTTCAGCTGCTATTACCGTTAATCCGCTGCCGGTTATTGTAACTGTAAACGGTACAATGACAAAGGTATATGATGGTGATACCACATATGATGCAACAGATAATGCAAGCAATACAATCACATATTCAGCCGCCATAGACACAACTATGTCAGGCTATAAGGCTTCATATGGAACACAGTTCACAAATGATAACGTGACTGCCACAGGTGCAACGGTTGCATTTAACGACAAAGATGTTCCTGACGCAAATGCTGCTGTTGTATCAAACGGTACAATAAGTGATACATCAGGTAACTACAAAGTTACATCAACAGCGAATAATGTTACAAGTGCAAGCATTACTGCTAAGACAGTCAATGTAACTGCAATTACAAATGTCCCAGAAATTAAACAGTACACAACAGGTCTGACAGGTACAAAAACCGTTCAGACCAACGGCAGTGGTGACGTTACAGTTACAGGTATTCAGAACAACGAAACAATCGAAGTTGAATACGGTTATTCATATCCGGATTCAGCAACATCCGGTCCAAGAAATGATGTAAATATTACTTCATGCAAACTGACCTCTACATATGGTGCGAATAAGAACTATACGCTTTACAGCACTTATCCATCTACCGGTTCAGGTTCAGTTAAAGCAAGAACAATCAGCGCATTTACTGTAACTGCTCCGACACAGTTCACAAACAGCCAGTCAACAGCGGTATTATATGGTACTCAGCTTGATCTGACAGGCTTGGCAGTATCTATTTCATATGGTACAAGCGGTGCCGATGGTACTGATGTATACACATGGACATCAAGCGGCTGGACATTAACGCAGGACAGCGGCAACACAGAATCTGTTTCTTCAGTTCCGTTTACATGGGGTTGGGACGACGGTTCACAGCCGAGTCAGAGCGATATTCTGAAAGTTGCTAATAATGGCAAGGGTATTAAGGCTACTTCAACTGATGATCCGAATAAGTCTAACACAAGTACAGCAGTTAAGGTTGATCCGATTACGATTGATGATATTACTGTAAGCTACACCGGTGATTCAATCACCAAGACATATGACGGTGATAATACAGTTGATTTCCCATCAACATCATATACACTGACATATAGTTCAAACGATATTCTTTCGGGTGATGCATCATCTGTTACTATAACAGCAACCTATGTATATCCGAATGTAAACTACAACGCGTCAGCATATACACTGACTCCTACATGGGGACTTGCAGCTGCAAATGCTAACTATAAGTTTGCGGATAGTATATCTGTAACAAATCCGCTTAAGGGTACAATCACACAGCGTCCGATTAAGGTTACAGCCGTTTCGGGAATAGCAGCTATTAACCAGTATGATGATATCAGCAATCCTGTATCAGTTTCAAGCGATACAAATGCAACATTTAGCGCAGTAGACGGTGTTACAGAATCAGGTCTTATAGGAACAGGTAAGCCTGAAATCTTATACAGCTATCAGTACAGCAAAAATACTCCTGCAGGTACTGATAATGCCGTAAGAGTTACAGGTATTGCTTTTGTAAGCGGCGGCGATAATTATCAACTGAATAATACAGAGCTGACTGCAACAGGTACAATTAACCCGGTAAATGCATCAGCAATTACAATTACCGGTACACCTACACAACTTAATACGGGCGCAGACGTACAGTACGGCGATACTCTTAGCCTGAGCGGTCTTGCGGTTAAGGTTGGCTATGGTACAGGCGGAACGACGCATGAGGATACATATACCTATGACGGCACAAATTGGAAGAAGGGCACAGACACAGTTGCTGATGGGGATCTTCCGTTCACATTGTCATGGTCAGGTACAAGTCATAGTCATGGCGATACACTGAACACTGTTAATACAACAGGCGATAAATTAACTGCTGCTCTTAAAGATGATTCGACAAAGACAGCCGATGTTGGTACACTTGTTGTTAATAAGCGTAAGGTAACGGTTACACCGAAGTTTAAAACAGGTGTATCACAGCTGACAAAGATATATGACGGCGGTACAAGTTACACAAATAACGGTGATATTGAATTTACAGTAGCATCTGTATCATCATATACCGGAACACTTCCAACAGTTACAGGCGCAACATATGCATAGAATTATGCAAATGCAAGTACAAATTCAACAGATCCTGCAACAAAGATAACAGTTTCAGCTCCGGTATTGAGCGACACAACTAACTTTGTTGTTGACGGCTATACAAATACAGATTTAGCTGCAGAAATCACAAAGCGTTCAATTAC
>JALEPO010000178.1 GCA_022768695.1 Clostridia bacterium | reverse complement strand
AATGCGCGCTTCACTGCCTGTACGGTATAAACCATCTGTTTTAGTTATTGTTCTTGTAACTTTTTTACCGTCAAACATTTCAAAGCTACAGGCGACAAGATCGGTATTTCGCTGTTCCATGACCGATACAAGCTTTTCAATTGCCTGCGGATACAGATAATCATCTATATCAAAAAAATAAACATATTCTCCGGAAGCCTTCTTAAGTCCAAGATTTCTCGCCGGTCCCGGGCCTCCGTTTTCCTTTGTAAGCACAACTATTCTGCTGTCATTTTCTTTTACACGGCGGCATACTTCAAGACTGTTGTCAGTTGAACCATCATCAATAAGCAGAATTTCAATATTTTTATATGTCTGTTCCGTAACGCAGCTTATATTTTTTTCAACATATCCTGCCATATTATATACGGGAATTATTATGCTTACCTTTTTCATTGCATTTCCCTCCCGCTATATCGTATATTGCTTCAAAATTACGTTTACAGTTGTTTTCATCACGGACAGTAAAAAACTTATGTATTCTGTCAAGATAAATTTCTTCCGGTTTTGAACCGTTTTCAATAATTCTGCATAATTGAAAAATAACGTCCTCCTCCTCCGTAACCACTTCACCGAAGCCGTCACGCTCATATTTAAAATATCCTTCGCCATAATGATTTTTTCTGAAAGCTTCTTTATCAAACTGATAAAATATCATTGGTTTTTCCATATATCCGTAATCAAAAAACACACTCGAAAAATCTGTTATCAAAATATCGCTGTATATAAGCAAATCCTGAACTGTAGAATCCTTAAAGCCCATTATTTTTATATGCTTTTTATCGGTTGTAAAGCAATCAAGAAACTTCTGTACCTCTATATGCGGATAAAATATCAGCTCATAATTATATTTTTCCAAAATCTCCTCAAGCTTATTACTGTTTAAAAGGTGCTGATATTTTTTAAAATACATACTGCTGCAAAATTCCTTTTCTGTGCAATTCTGCAAGGCGACACGCCATGTAGGCATAAGCAAAATCTTATTTGTTTTCTTTTCATTTTTTTCCAGATAATCATATCTGCATAATCCAAGCATCTGCAATACGCCATCAGGATACCCGTAATTTTCTCTTATATAATCAATTTCCGGCTTTGCAGAGCATACAAACAAATCAAGCCCTGTATTATTATAATAGAGATATGTAAGATTATCCTTAATTATACCGTGCTGCAAAAATATCTTTTTACCTTTTACAAGCCCAAGTTTATCCAAGTGGACAAATAAATTGATATTAGGACTGTAGCCCATTATATGCGTACTTATCTTAACCTTTGAAATAGCCATAGCCAAAAAATGCTCAAATGAACCAAAATCAATTATTCTTCCCGGTTCCTCTACATTTTTGCGGTCAGACGAGTTTTTTGTGATTATGTATGAAATGTTTATTTCGGGATGCGTTTTTCTGATATATTTAAAGAGATGATATGCATTATCACGCGCATCAATACCGCGTTCGGCAATAATCCATAAATCCTTATTTCGAGTTTTATTCTTAATAAACGGCGCAACGGCAAAAGCCGCCGCATATTTAATCAGACAACCGATATATGAAATAAGCTTTCTGATTGACATATCACTCACTCCCCGTCAATTAAATATATTCCTTCCCGCCCCATGTCATTTTATTTCTGTGTACCGCAAAAAATTCCGCCTTAAAGCCATCACAGTATTTTTCCATTGCGTCAATTACACTGTCAGGCTTCAGATTATATGAGCTTCCAACAGAAAGACACATTTGATAAGTCTGCACATTACCGTCACTACCCAAATGCTCCAACTCATAAATATATGGTCTTATATCCGACTCCTTAACTCCGCTTTTGGATTTTTTCATAACCTTAAGCTCGTTATTAGCCATAAATTCTTCAACATCAACCGCGCGATTACATTCAATTTCAACGGTGTAAACCGCTCTATCAATTTTAGTAATGTCAATCTCCTTGCCCTCGACTTTTCTCGCAGCTGTCACCTTATATCCCGGAGGCATTGAAGAATTCAGACGAATGAGCAGCTCTGTCTCGGAAAATTCGCCGTCAAAGCCGACCTTCATAAATTCGCAGTCCGATGTCACCCCGACTGAAAGCGGCTGCGCCACAGTCATTATAGGATGCGGATTAAATCCCTGAGAAAATACAAACGGCAATCCCGAAC
>JALEPO010000176.1 GCA_022768695.1 Clostridia bacterium | reverse complement strand
GCTTTAAAGACAGATGTTTTTACTTCATTTATACACTTTTAATTATTTCTTTCCAGCGATCATACGCAGCATCCCATGCATCACTGTCCTCAGGCTCATATGTTGCTATATCAAAAGAATTCTTAACTACCCTTCTTCCATCGTTAATATCTTTAATAGCGCCCATAGCGATTGCCTGAACAATAACATTACCGATACTTGTAGCTTCTACCGGTCCGGCGCTCACAACACGCTTTGTAGCATTTGCGGTAAATTGACAAATCATCTTATCCTTTATGCCGCCGCCTACAATATTTACAACGTTATACTTATTACCCGTAACAGCCTCCATACCTTCTACAGTCTGACGGTATTTGAAAGCAAGGCTCTCAGCAATGCAGCGTATAACCTCGCCCTTTGTTTCAGGAACCTTCTGACCTGTCTTTGCACAATATTCCTTTATACGCTTAGGCATATTACCGGGAGTCTGGAACTCAGGATAGTCAGGATCTATAAGACTCGCAAACGCTTCGGCAGCTCTTGCCTGCTGTTCAAGTTCATCAAAAGAAAGCTCCTCGCCTTCTCTCGCCCACTGGCGCTTCGATTCTTGAATCAACCACAATCCCATAATATTCTTCAGAAAACGAATAGTCTTTTCAACTCCGCCCTCGTTTGTAAAGTTATACTCAAGCGCGCCGTCTGAAATATTTGGCTTGTCAAGCTCAACGCCCATAAGTGACCATGTACCCGATGAAATATAGATAAAATCTTTTTGGTCAACAACCGGTACAGACGCAACCGCTGAGCCTGTATCATGCGAAGCAACCGCCACAACAGGAACCTCAGCAATACCAAGCTCCTCAGCAAGCTCGGGCTTCACCGTTCCCACAATTTCTCCCGGGAAAATCACATCCGTAAGAATATCCGAAGGAATACCAAGCTTATTTAAAAGCTCATATGACCATTCATATTTTTCACTGTTATAGAACTGAGTTGTTGACGCATTTGTATATTCAGTCTTTTTTACGCCTGTAAGGAAGAAATTAAATAAATCAGGCATCATAAGCATAGTTTTTGCATTCTTTAATGCCGAATCACCCGAAAGCTTTGCTGCAAGAAGCTGATACAATGTATTAAACCAGTTAAATGCTATACCCGTTTCCTTGAAGATTTCTTCTTTAGAAACAACCTTAAATGCCTCATCGTACATTCCCTCTGTTCTTGTGTCACGATAATGATACGGATTTCCCAACAGCTTATCGTTTTCATCAAGCAGACCATAGTCAACCGCCCATGTATCAATACCTATACAGTCAATATCACGATCTCCGGAATTTGCGCATTTTAGGATTCCCTGTTTAATTTCAAAAAATAATCTAAGTACATCCCAGTGCAAATCGCCGTTAATATTAACAGGATCGTTCGAAAAACGATGCTTCTCCTCCAATGTGATTTTTTCACCGTCAAATGTTGCAAGCATTGCGCGTCCTGATGATGCGCCAAAGTCAAAAGCAAGAAATTTATATTTTTTCCCCATCTGCCGTCCCTCTTTCTTTGTATATATTTGATAAAATAATTATATCTCATTTGCTTATCTTTGTCAATATTTGCATTGCATTTAATCTCAAATCTTTTTAATTTTAGCAAACGCAGCCATGAGCTGTTTATGACCGACAGATTCAAATTCAATTTCCAGTATCGCATCTTTTCCGAACTGTTTTGCCGATATTACCGTACCGCGTCCAAACTTTCTGTGCTCTACCGTATCTCCGGGCATAAAATCCGCCGCGTCTATCTGCGGTCTGTTTTCAACAGGCTTTCTGTATTGCTCTGCTCTTGCCGCCGCATGCTTAGGTTCATATCCGATACGACGTGCAAAGCTCTCCGCTTTTGACAGAATATTGGATCTGTCCTCAAGGAACTCGTCCGGTATCTCCTTTACAAATCTTGACGGCTGCGCCGGCAGAGTTTTACCGTATATTGTTCTTGACTGAGTTTTTGTTATATACAGACGTTTTTTTGCTCTTGTTATTGCGACATAACAAAGTCTGCGTTCCTCTTCAATATCCTCATCGCTGCCTATAGAACGCATCCCCGGAAAAAGTCCTTCCTCCATTCCCACAAGGAAAACAACAGGAAATTCAAGTCCTTTCGCACTGTGTATTGTCATCATTACAGCCGCGTCCTGATCCTCATCATACGCGTCAATATCAGACACAAGAGATATATTTTCAAGAAATCCTCCCAAAGTGCCGTCAAATTCAGGATTTTTCTCATATTCTTTTACAACCGTCATAAATTCATTAAGGTTGTCTATTCTTGTTTGATTTTCTACTGTATTGTCTACCATCAGCATAGCCATATAGCCTGTGTCGTTCATGGTTCTTGACACAAGCTCGTTAAGCGGAATATTATCTTTAAGCTTTATAAGCGAATTCATAAGAGATACAAACTCCAAAAGCTTCTTTGCAGCTGTTTTCAGCTCCGGATAATCCTGCGCATTGCTTATTATTTCAAAAACACTACAATCATTTGCATTTGCAAGCTGCTGCGCCTTTTCCATTGTTGCCGCGCCGATTTTTCTTTTCGGTTCGTTTATTATTCTTTTCAAGCTGACATCGTCTGACGTATTCAGAATAACTCGTAAATACGCGGTTATATCCTTTATCTCCTTGCGGTCGTAAAATCGCAGACCTGCAAGCACACGGTAAGGAATTGCCTCACGCATAAGCATTTCTTCTATAACACGCGACTGCGCATTGGTACGGTATAAAATTGCGCAGTCTGCAAAGCTTGCAGTTTCATCATAATGCTTCTTTATTTCTGAGGCAATAAATCTGCCCTCGTCGTACTCATTCATAGCGGTAAACAACTGGATCTTATCTCCCCCACCATTATCAGTCCACAAGGATTTTCCCATTCTTTTCTTGTTATGAGATATAACCGCATTTGCCGCATCAAGAATGTTTTGCGTCGAACGGTAATTCTGCTCAAGCATAATTTTTTTCGTGTCGGCATAATCCTCCTCAAAGCTAAGAATATTACCTACATTCGCACCTCTGAATTTATATATACTCTGGTCATCATCCCCGACTACACATATATTCTCATACCCTTGTCCGATAAGATTTATTAATGTGTACTGCACATTATTTGTATCCTGATATTCATCCACCAATATGTATCTGAATTTCTCCTGATATTTCATAAGAACATCTATGTTTCCGCTTAAAATTTTAACAGTATTCAGAATAATGTCATCAAAATCCAATGCATTATTACGCTTGAGCTTATCCTGATACAGTCGATAAGCCTTTGCGACAATAGCCATGCGATAGTCGTTTCTGTATACGTTTTCAAAGGTTGCCGGATCAAGCATATCATTTTTCGCATTGCTTATTATTGAAAGCATATTTCTTATCGGAAATACCTTTTCATCAAGATTTAATTCCTTTAAGCATTCCTTCATTACAGTCTTTGCGTCTGCGCTGTCATAAATAACAAAATCTCTGCTATATCCCAGCAGGTCAATACATGAACGCAGTATTTTTACACAAACCGAATGAAACGTTCCTATCCACATATTCGAGGCCACACTGCCAAGCATAGCGCTTATTCGTTCTTTCATTTCATTGGCAGCTTTATTGGTAAATGTAATAGCAAGAATATTATACGGGGATATATTCTTTTTTTCTATCATATACGCAATTCTGTTTACAAGAACCGTAGTTTTACCACTTCCCGCACCGGCAAGCACCAGCACCGGTCCCTCGGTTGACAAAACAGCCTCACGCTGCATATCATTCAAATTTTCTAACATATTCCATAACCTTTCCGCCGCAAATCCGTTTGCGAACATTTTTTCATACTTTAAGTATAACACATTTTCTCTGATTTTACTATGTTTTTTTACTCCAAATTTGCATTAAGTTTTACAGTATAATCTCGTCAGTTTGCGGTAACGTTAAATGCATGAAAGGTGGTGAAAAAATTGCAGAAAAATGTCAAAAAATTATCCTTTATTTTCATTTTTATTTTAACGCTTACAAGCTTTACGTTATCTACAGCCGCCGATTCAGAAACTGTTTATGTTATACCGTCAGGTGAAGCTGTCGGAGTGAAAATATATACACAAGGGCTTTTGGTAGTAGGTATGTCGCAAAAGACGTGCAGCAATAAAATAAAAGTGAACGACAGAATAGAATACGCAAACGGTACAGCACTGATTTCCAACGAGCAGTTCGCTGATATTGTAAACAAAAACCCTGACAAAATAACAGTAACAGTGGATAGAAAGGGAGAAAAAATCACTTTTGATTTAAAGACCTATAAGGACGAGGACGGCATAAACCGTCTTGGTCTATGGTTGCGTGACAGTACCGCCGGCATCGGCACTGTCACATATTTTAATCCTAAAAATAATACCTTCGCAGCTTTAGGTCACGGAATAGCAGATATTGATACAGGTAATATTTTAACCGTAAAATCAGGTAATATTCTTCCTTGCCATATATTATCCGTAACAAAAGGTGAAAACGGCAATCCCGGAGAATTAAACGGCTCCTTTGACGGCAGCTCTATCGGAAAAATCATGCTGAATACCGAAAACGGAATTTTTGGAAAATATTCATACTCTGTTTCCGCAGAGCCTATCCCCGTAGCGTCAGTTTCGGAAATAAAGGAAGGATATGCTACAATTTTAGCAAATGTTGACGGAGGCAGCGTTAAAGAATACACCGCTGAAATAATTAAAATCAATCCCTCCGGCAAATCCGCCAAAAATATGATTATAAAAATAACAGACCGTTCTTTACTTGCAATCACAGGCGGTATTGTGCAAGGCATGAGCGGCGCTCCTATTATACAGAACGGCAAGCTTGTCGGTGCTGTAACTCATGTATTTGTAAACGATTCCTCAAAAGGATATGGCGTTTTTGCAGAAAATATGATTAATGTATCCGAAAATATTGATTATAGCTAAAATAAAATCTCACCTATTGCTATGAATGCGTTTATTTTTTCAGCGGCGGTATAATCACCGCTGAAACGCTGAATGACGAAGCTTTATCCTTATCGAATTACTATATACAGCATCAAAACCTAAAGTTTCAAAAATCTGAGACTTTAGGTTTTATCTTAATCATGAGCGGCATTTTGTTGCAATGTAAATTGTAAACTTTAAATGAATTATAAAGGTTGACAAATTTGTTTTTTTATATTATAATGTCATAGAAATATTTTAATAAAGCGAGGTATAAATAATGAATACAAAATCAATGGTTCTATGTGCAATTTTTTCCGCTATCATCTGCGTATTTTCAGTGATGACAATACCAATAGGCGCAGTTCCGATTACGCTTGGTACATTTGGCATTATGCTCACAGCAGTTATACTCGGTGCAAAAAAAGGCGCCCTTTCAACAGCTGTATTTATTCTGTTAGGCGCTGTAGGTTTACCGGTTTTTTCTGGATTTAAGGGTGGATTTCACGTTTTGCTCGGCCCCACCGGCGGTTACATATGGTCGTACATTCCAATGACTCTTATAATAGGTCTTATAATCAAAAAGCTGCCCGAAAAGAAATTTGCAGCAATGGCAAAAATATTTATTTCATGTATTATAGGAATTGCTGTATGCTACGCTGCCGGAACTGCGCAGTTTATGGCAGTTCAGCAAGTTGATTTGATTAAAGCATTAACGGCATGTGTACTTCCTTTTATAGCTTTTGACATAATAAAAGCTCTTATTGCAACATATGCTGGATATTTAGTATCATCTGCTCTAAAAAAAGCTGGCTATCTCAAATAAAAAAGATTTTTATAACTCCCGATCACCAATCCTCGGGCATTTAAAAAAATCTTTATTTTGAATAAGCAGTCCTGCTCATCTTGCGAGCAATCCCCTGTATTAAAAAGACCGCTGAAAAAAGCAGATTTAATCCACTTCGCTCAGCAGTCTTTTTGACAGGAAAACTCATTTTAGACAATAGACAAACCCCTTGCGGTTTTGTCCGCCTTATCCTTTGGCTGTCGACCTTATGCAGACAGCTTTTCGTTTATTTCTCTGTTGAAAATGTTATTTCTGTTCCATTGGAAGCAGCTACAATATGTCCGCTCTCATCCGTTCTGTATGTCTTTACACCCGCATCCTTCAGACGGCTCATCGTTTCCTTATGAGGATGTCCGTATGAGTTATCTTTTCCGCATGAAATTACAGCATATTCGGGCATCACCTCTCTTAAAAAGACATATGACGTAGAACTGCTGCTGCCATGATGTCCAACCTTCAAAACATCAGCGGAAAGATCATATCCCGCATCAATTATATCTTTTTCTGCTTCTCTTTCCGCATCACCTGTAAATAAAAACGATGTATCTCCATAGGTCACCTTCATGACTATTGAATTATTGTTTAAATCATCATAGTCTTTCTGAGGTCCTAAAAATTCCACATAGCTTTCTCCCAATGTAAAGCTGTCGCCCGGATTGGGAATTTCAATATTCTTCCCCTGTTCCTCCGTAAATTTTTTAAAGTTTTTAAATACCTTTGTATCATAATAATCCGTAGAACACAACACATTGTCAACCACACATTCATGCAGTGCTCCGGAAAGACCTCCAACATGATCCTCATGCGCATGTGTACATATAACATAATCAAGATGGTCAATATTCATATCTCTGAGATATGAAACTATCAGATTTGAATCCTCCGCATTTCCGCCGTCAATCAGCATACTTTTATCACCGCAGATCACAAGCTCGGAATCAGCCTGACCAACATCTATATAATGAACCTCAAAACCGCTGTCTGTTATATTTGGAATTTTGTGATAAAATTCCGAATTATAGCCTACAGCAACCAACGCTGCCAGCGCTGTCAGAATTACACTTGCATATAATTTATTACTCTTGCGATTTCGTCCCATATCTTTATTCCTTTACATTTTTATTAGTCTGTTTAAGCATATAGTATTCAAACTTGTTATAATCAGACAAAAGCTCCGAATCAGAGGGTTCATTCAAATTCCATACACCATTCTTATCATAATGTCCCATTGCATTTATCTGTGGAATTTCTTTTCGTATTTTTTCCAAATACACATTTACCTTACTTTCGGGCAGTCCCGCTTTTTCCATCAATATATTAGACAAATAATTAGGGCTTGTTAAAATACCGTTTTCGCTCTTAATGTCAAAATTTGCCCATACAACAAAAGGTATCTTGTAACGGTTCTGAAGCTCTTCAGTTGTAAGATTATCTATTGTTTTCCCATACATTTCCTCAAAAAATTCCTGTTCAATGGCAGGCTGGTGATCACCAAACATCATTATAATGATTGGTTCCTTCCATTTTGAAAAATAGTACACAAGCTCCTCAAATGCCTTATCACTTTCCTTTATAAGACTCAAATATTGCTCTGCCTCACTATAAGTTCCGCTCATATTTGTTATCTCAACATCAGATACAAAATTAGGATATTCTCCGCTGTAGCCTCCGTGATTTTGCATTGTTACATTAAAAACAAACAGCTTTTCATCAGGCTTCTTGTTTTCAAATTGATTTATTACCGCACTGTACGAGCTTCTGTCACTAAGATAATTCCTGATATATTCAAATTCATTTCTGTTTTGATAATCTCCCATATTATCAATACTTATGAAATTATCAAACCCCATTAGCCCGTAAACCTTATCTCTGTTCCAACATCGTGCAAAATACGGATGCACCGCTACTGTTGTATACCCCAGCTTTGACATATGATTAGGCAAAGAATACGGATACGGCATCTGCATATACTGAAGATACGGTGCCGAACCCGAAGGAAGCAGTCCCATAGTCATACCGGTCAAAAATTCAAATTCCGTATTGCAGGTGTAGCCTCCAAACGGAGAAACCAATAATTCGCCTTTTACAGTATTTTTCTTTAAGCTATTGTAAAACGGCATATAATCCTCATTTGTTTCAAGCTCGCCCAATACACTTAAATCTGCAAAGCTCTCATTCATCACAACAAGTACATTCGGCTTTTCACTGCTGAGTGTATAATCCGTTTCGATAGAAGCAAGCTCCTGCTCTACCATTTCCGGATTATAATCCTCAGGTTTTTCCAGCTTCATAGCTTTTGCATTAAGATAGAAGCTGAACACAACACCATGCGTATTATTTGCATGATATTGGTCAAAAATATCCATAGATACATCCGAATAATCTATAGCTGAAAAAACAATCGTCAGCACAACAGCCGTACACGCACCGCTTACGGAAAATATAAGATTTTTCCTTGCAAACGAAGGATTATAGGAAAATCTGCACAGCATTACTATTAAAAATATAAGCAATACCGTCGAGACTACCATAGGTGCTTCACATTTAAACACATAATTTTCAGCAACCTGCATAGCTGTTCCTATAGCCAAAAAATCGCTCGGTATTAATGGTATTCCTCTAAGCATATTAACAACAAAGGTTGCCATATTAAATGTAAATGCCAACACGGAGGTTATAACAGCAGACCACTTCATATTACGAAAAACAGCGAATAACACCGCCATAACCGCAAGATAGCACAGTACATTCATTAAATAAATCCCAATACCAAACTCCGCAGCCGGTGTAAATGCCATCGAAATTTGCATATCAAAAAATGGTGTAAGCGCAAAAAGTCCTATCCCCAAAATTTTTTTTGTTTTTTGTGAAAAATTTATCTTCAGCGATATAACCGCCCATATACCGGCAGCCATAATATACGACAGAAAATAGTTAAAATAATCAAACTCATCCTCCGCGGCAAATGCCGATGTATTCATGCTGATAAATGTCCATATAACAAGCGCGATAACACTTGCCAATGCAATCCGTTTTGTATTTTCAAATTTAATCATATAATTCTCCAAACATATTTATTCAAAAATAATTGTAGCACAATACAAAAAAATATTCAAGCGTCTTAAACAAAATAAATCACAGAATAACTTTCCGGCAAAGCAGTAATTTCCTATAAAATGAAAAATTTTCAATCATAGGTTCAAACAAAAAAAACAGCCGCAAAGCATCATATGTCTGCGGCATATTTTTCAATGATAGGCTATATTTCCTCACGAACCAAATATCCCTTCTTATCCAGTTCTGCTTCTATTAAATCAAGAATTTCCTCTGTTTCTGCTGTAATAGTGTGATAATGATATTCCGAGGTAACATTTTTCAAAGGACTTGAGCGTCCTGTTTTCAGACTTTCCAAATATTCCGAAACATTTCTCCTTGAACCTATACTAAGCTGTGCTTCAATTTTCCCATATATTCTATGCCAGACAAATACATTTTCTACAGTTCCTCCCAAATCCACAACCGTGTTAAGCTCATCTCCGACCTCATCATCGCTGTGAACCACCTTCATAACACGAGAAGCACGTTCGGGAGTTTGCAAAACATATCCTTTATTGGTTGACAAAATATCAACACCGGAAGCTTTCAGCAAAGCAATATCCTGAACAATTATCTGTCTTGAAACACCCACCTGCTTTGACAGAACACTTCCCGACACAGGCACAGATGAGTCTTCAATTAATTTTAAAATTTCCTCACGTCTTTGAACAGCATTCATCTAACCATACCTCTCCTACTTTCAATAAGGGACTTTTCCCCGTCATTCAACAGTTTTAGCGAAGGATTGAATTCCCGCCGCAAAAATTGAGCAGTCCCGCCGTCCGCCAAGACAGCAGAAATATTAATTTAGTCAATTGCATGAAGATTTTTAAGCGATAAGTCCATAATAGGCGCAGAATGTGTTAAAGCTCCGCTTGAAATATAGTCAACTCCTATATCAATAAGCCTTGCGACATTATCCTTTGTAACATTTCCGCTGCACTCAGTTTCAGCTTTTCCCGCCGCCATTTTAACAGCCTCACGCATCATTTCCACACTCATATTGTCAAGCATTACAATATCTGCACCGGCATCAAGCGCCTCGCGTAGCATTTCAAGATTTTCAACCTCAACTTCAATCTTACGTACAAACGGCGCGTATTCCTTTGCCATTTTTACAGCCTCTTTTACTCCTCCGGCAGCTCCGATATGATTATCCTTAAGTAAAATTCCGTCACTTAAATTGTATCTGTGATTACAGCCTCCTCCGACCTTTACGGCGTATTTTTCAAATACGCGCATATTCGGAGTTGTTTTTCTTGTGTCAAGCAATTTTGTTTTGCTTCCATTAAGCAGCGAAACTATAGAATGCGTATATGTAGCGATACCGCTCATTCGCTGCAAATAATTAAGCGCTGTTCTTTCGCCTGACAAAAGCACTCTTATATCACCTTGTATTGTTCCGATAACATCTCCGTTTTTAACACTGTCACCGTCAGAATAACTCATAGTGAACTTCACGCTTGCATCCAAAAGCTCAAACACTCTTTTAAACACGTCCAAGCCGGCAATTATACCGTCCTGCTTGCATATGAGCTGCACCTCGCCAAGTTTATATTCCGGCATTACCGAATTTGTAGTAATATCCTCGCTTGTAATATCTTCCTTCAATGCCATCATTATTAATTCATCAGCATTAAGCTTCATCGTTATGTTGTTCATGTTCTTTCTTCATCCTTTCAATTTCTTTTAAAATAAGTTGCTTATATTCTTCTTCATAATTTATGTAATTCTTTTCACATAAATTCTCAACATTATAATCTCGGATTTCCGGCTTTTCATTCGAAATTTGTTTTGCAGCGCGCTTTGCAAAAACAAGACTTTCAAGCAGCGAATTACTTGCAAGCCGATTTTTTCCGTGGACTCCGTTACAGCTTGTTTCACCGGCTGCATAAAGTCTGTCCATAGATGTCTTGCTATGCTCGTCCACCCATATGCCCCCCATAAAATAGTGCTGTGACGGGACAACGGGTATACATTCCTTTGTAACGTCATATCCCTCTTCAAGACATTTATTGTAAATATTAGGAAAATGACTCTTTATCTTTTCAGGCGGTATCGGCTTCATCGACAGCCAGACATACGGCTTGTTATCCTCTTTCATCTGCTTCAAAATAGCTTCTGTTACCACATCTCTTGGCAAAAGCTCATCAACGAACCGCTCCATTTTTGCATTAAACAGTACCGCTCCCTCGCCGCGCACCGATTCGGAAATCAAAAAACGCCGTCCTTTTTTTACAGAATACAGAGTTGTCGGATGTATCTGAATATAATCGATATTTTCAAGTCGTATTCCATGCTTAATACATATTGCCAAAGCATCACCGGTAAGATGCCGATAGTTTGTAGAATGTCTGAAAAGACCGCCTATTCCGCCCGATGCAAGAACAGTAAAATCCGCTTCTATGTACTTTGTTTTTCCTTCACTGTCAATACCGGCAATTCCAAAGCATTCATTATCCTTTTCTATAATGTCAGCCATAGTAAAGTTTTCTATTATTTCAACATTGTCAAGCTCTCTTACACGCTCAAGAAGCTTTGATGTGATTTCCTTTCCGGTTATATCCTTATGAAACAAAATTCTCGGTATGGTGTGCGCGCCTTCCTTAGTATAGCAGAATTGTCCGCCCTGCTTTTCAAATTCAACACCATACCCAACCAAATCATCTATTATTTCACGCGATGAGCGTATCATTATTTCTACAGAACGCTCGTTATTTTCATAATGTCCCGCTCTCATAGTATCCTCAAAGTAACTTTCGTAATCACTGTCATCCTTCAGAACACAAATTCCGCCCTGCGCCAAAAAAGAATCACTTCTGTCAGCTTCAGCCTTTGTTACCATTGTAATTTTTTTATTTCTCGGAAGATTAAGTGCGCAGAAAAGTCCTGCCACACCTGTTCCCACTATGACTATATCCGTCTTCATATGCTTCCTCCATGATACTGTTTCTCACAGTCTAACATTTCACCTTGTTTTAAGCATTATATCACATAGCTTTACACCTGTCAAGACAGCAGACAACTTTAGCTGTCAAACTCTGTTTTTTCGCATATCCAAGCCATTTTTTAGCTATAATACAATATAATTTTTATCATTTTGACTGATTTTTGACAAATTTTCCTTTCTTTTAAAACTTTCAAATTTGTTTACAAATTCAACAAAATTCTCCCGAAAACACAAATTAAGGGTAGAGGATTTTATTTTTCCTCTACCCTATTTTTTACGATTTTTGACTAAATATCTTAATGCAATAGTCAACTTGAATTAATAATATTTTACGATAAGTTACAGATTTAAATTAAAATCCATAAATGCCCTATTTCCCACTGTTTACAGTCATTTAAAGCATTTATTAAAAATACTTATTTAATCATATTTGCAACTTCATCAGCGAAGTTTTCTTCTTTCTTTTCAAGACCTTCACCAGTTTCGAAACGTACGAACTGCTTTAATGTAATGTTGCCTACACTTTCAACATACTTAGCAACGCTTTCCTTGTTTTCAGCCTTTACATATTCCTGTTCAAGAAGACATACTTCCTTGAACTCCTTAGCAAGACGACCTGTGATCATCTTTTCAATAATATTATCAGGCTTTGAAGCA
>JALEPO010000132.1 GCA_022768695.1 Clostridia bacterium | reverse complement strand
ACAGCCTTCGGTGGCGCGTCAAACACAACGACGACTGAGGAAAGCTGCAAGGGTGTAAAGGCAGGAAATCTTGTATACATTTCCGGCGGAACATTTGATATAGACACATATGACGACGCTATTCATTCAAATAATACAGTCCGCATATCAGGCGGCAGTATCACAGCCGCATCAGGTGATGACGGTGTGCACGGCGACTGCTATTTATATATAACTGATGATGCGGATATAAATGTTACAAAGAGCTATGAGGGAATAGAAGCGGCTAAGATTTATGTTCAGGGCGGAGAAACGAGAGTTGTTTCGTCAGATGACGGCGCAAATGCCGCAGGTGACGAACCAACAGGTGAGGCTCTTGACTTAACAACTGCAACTCTGTCTTCTGTCGGTTCAATTGAACTGTTTGCAGGGCCGGGCGGCACCGGCGGTCCTAACTGGGGCGGCGAGGATTCGTCAACCTATGGTTATCTTGAGATTTCCGGAGGACTTCTGTATATAGAAGCAGAGGGTGACGGCTTTGACTCAAACGGCGACGGACTCATTTCGGGCGGAACAGTTCTTGTAAATGGTCCTACAAGTGGCGGAAACGGTGTATTTGATGTGGGAGATAACGGAAACACCTTAAAAGTTACGGGCGGCATTGTAATAGGTGCGGGTACGTCCGATATGGCGGTTACTCCGACATCATCGACAAATTCACAATATTATGTTGTAACCTCGTCAAGCTCTTCCTCGGGCGGCGGTATGGGAGGCCCCGGACAGCAGCAGGGCAGCTCGACATCGGGCAGCTTCAGCAGCCAATCGGCAGGAAAGGCATTTAAGCTTACAGACAGCAGCGGAAATGAAATAGCAACGTATGTGCCTTCAAAGTCATATTCATGGGTACTTGTATCAACACCTGATATGGCAAGCGGCTCATATACGCTTGAATACGGCGGAAGTGTAAGCGGCGGAGAATATACAAAGGATTCTTACGGTTTGGTCACAGGCGGAACATATTCGGGTTCAAGCTCAACAACGCTTACAGCCAAGCAATAAATCAAATATGATTTTTCCCAATGTCATTTAGTATAATCTGATGACATTGGGATTTTTTTTAATATTTGCAAATGATATTGTTTATGCTTTAACATCAAGCATGGTTCAGCTTAATACTGTAAAAATTCAAAGAAGATAGAAACCGATTTGTTATGACAGATTGACTTTTTGTCGAATTTTTGATATTATTGTAAAAAGGAGTTTGATTAATAACAGGAGGGTGATGATATTTTGGGAAAGAAAAAGATTTTAACAATAGTGATAACAGCTGCGGTGATAGCCGCAATATTGGGAATTATAGGTGTTATGGCATATAATCGGTTTTCAAAAATGCAGGCGGAAAATGCCGCAAAGGCTATTGAAGAAGCGAATGAATATATTTCGTCAGGTGATTATTACAATGCAATATGCACATATGACCAAAATATGAAATACGACAGAGATCATGTGATGGAGGAAAAACGCAGAGAATCATTTTTGGCATTTGCTGAGCAGCTCAAGGACGGAGCATATGCATATATACATGATTATAATTATGTAGAAGCGGTTCAGTATCTCAATGCCGGAGCAATGCTCGACAAGGGTGACGATCCTGAATTTTCGGCATTGTATCAGACCTGTGTGAAATATCAGAATTTTGTCGTGTATGACGGTGTGGTTGAGCATGTGTTTTTTCATCCGCTTATAGCATATCCCGAAAAGGCATTTACAGGTGATTATATGGAAAATAACATGGATGATTACTTTGTAACGGCAAATGAATTTATAAAAATAATGCAGCGTTTTTATGAAAACAACTATATTCTTATCGATATACGTCTGCTTTACGGTGTTGACGGAAACGGAAATGTTTACAAAAAAGAACTGTATCTTCCGGAGGGTAAAAAGCCGCTTGTGCTTTCGATTGATGATTTAAATTATTATGACTATATGGATAAGTATGGCATTGTAACAGGCATGGAGGTCGGCGCTGACGGAAAAACTGTGGTCTCATTTACAGAAACGCCGGAGGGCAGAGTGTTCTCGGATAATAATGATATTGTTCCTATTATGGACAAGATGATTAAGGAGCATCCCGATTTTTCATGGGGCGGTCATAAAGGTACGGTTGCTCTTACCGGATACGAGGGCGCGCTCGGATACAGAACAGATATGCTTGATTCGCCTGATTATGACGCGCATCTTGCAGACGCAAGACGTTTGGCAGACGTTATGAAAAACAACGGCTGGAATTTTGCGTGTCACAGCTACGGTCATGTGGAGCCGGAAACAAGATCTGTCGAATGGTTCTATAATGATATAGACCGTTGGATAAGAGAGGTTGAGCCGGTAGTTGGAAAGACGGATATTTACGTTTACCCGTTTGGTGATACCATTGAGGCATGGGACGATAGATTTCAGTATATGCTAAAGCAGGATTTCAAGATGTTCTGCGGAGTTTATATGCAGCCGGAGCTTAACTTCTATCAGGATTATGTCTTTATGCAGCGCAGAAATATAGACGGTATTGCTTTCCGCGAGCATCGTCTTGATGACCTTATGGATTTTACCGGTATACCTGATGCTGATGTAAGACCTGACAGAGGATATTGATATATGATTATGGAGAAGTATTAACGCAGCAGAGCAGAAAAACATTGATGTTTTTTCTGCTCTGTTTTTATGACTTTGCAATGGCAGATTATAATATTTTTTACTGTAATTCGTGTTTTTCTATTGTTTTTTTTGATAAAATCTGATAAAATATAGCCTGAAGCAAATCAGCTTTGATGAAATTAATAAAAATTGGAGTGGTTATAATGAAAATTAAAATAGGAATTCTGGGATACGGAAATCTCGGACGAGGCATTGAATGCGCAATAAAGCAGAATGACGATATGGAGCTTGCTGCTGTTTTTACAAGACGTGATCCGGCAAGCGTAAGTATTCTTACAGACAATGTGCCTGTTTATTCTGTAAATGACGTTGAAGCTCACAAGGACGAAATTGACGTTATGATTCTCTGCGGCGGCAGCGCAACCGATCTTCCAAAGCAGACACCTGAATATGTAAAGTATTTCAATGTTATTGACAGCTTTGACACTCATGCTAAAATTCCGGAGCATTTCGCAAATGTTGATAAAGCCGCAAAGGAAAACGGAAATATAGGTATTATTTCCGTAGGCTGGGATCCCGGTATGTTTTCATTAAACCGTCTGTACGCAAACGCTATTCTGTCGGACGGCAAGGATTATACCTTCTGGGGCAGAGGTGTAAGTCAGGGCCATTCGGACGCTATAAGAAGAATTGACGGCGTAAAGGACGCAAAGCAGTATACAGTTCCTGTTGATTCGGCTCTTGAAGCTGTAAGAAACGGCGAAAATCCGGAGCTTACAACACGTCAGAAGCACACTCGTGAATGCTATGTTGTTGCTGAAGAAGGCGCGGATAAAGCAAGAATTGAACAGGAAATCAAGAATATGCCTAATTATTTTGCTGATTATGATACAACCGTTCATTTTATTTCAGAGGAGGAGCTTAAGGCAAACCACAGCGGTATTCCTCATGGCGGATTTGTTATCAGATGCGGCAAAACCGGCTGGAATAATGAGCATAATCATATTATCGAATACAGCTTAAAGCTTGATTCAAATCCTGAATTTACCTCATCTGTGCTGATTGCCTACGCAAGAGCGGCATACCGCTTGAATAAAGAAGGTCAGAATGGCTGTAAGACCGTATTTGATATTGCGCCCGCTTATCTGACCTCAATGAGCGGTGAAGAAATCAGAAAGAATTTACTGTAAAGATTTATAATCAAAAAAGGGCTCTCATAAAAAGCCCTTTTTTGTATTCACAAAAGCACAATATTAATTTAATCAAATCTAATTGTCGGTTCGGGTTGATTTTTATAAATCGGGAACTCAAAGGTCAGCTTTGCGCCGGGAAACGCGCTGAACATATTTTTCAGTGTTTTTGCCTGCTTTGAAGCCCATGAGACATCGGTTGCATACTGATGTGTTCCCGGTCTGTCAGGATTCCAACGCATTTTATAGAGTGTATTCTGACCGCTGTTTACATAGTTTTTGCTTATCCATTCCGCTCCGCCCTCAATTGCGGCTTCAACCGTAGTCCAGCCCTGCGTATAGGCATATTCCGCTCCGCCTCTTACAGGGTCGGAATCTACAGCGCCTATTCCAAACATATTATAAACTGTAACGCCGTTTACCTCAACTCCTGTCGCAAGCTGCGAGGAACCGTTTCCGGATTCAAGGCAGGCATGAACTGCAAGATAAATTTCACTTATGTTATTTTTTTTTGCCGCATTAATAAATACATCGCCCATATTTTCAAGAACGCCTTTTGCGGCAAGATAGCTGTTTATTTTATCGGCGTCCATTCCGTTTGAGCCGGATAAATCAAGGAATTGATATAACCCATAGTCATCGGTAAAATTCTGAGGATTGAGGTAATATTTAACATCATCATAGGAGGCGGGAGAGGTGTTTGATGTAAACACCGTCGGATTTGCTGTAAGCTGTATATCTGCGGCATCCTCAAGCTTTATCGAATAATCTGTATAAAATAAAGTCGGCAGCGCCTTCTTTTTCTCAAATGTGTCAACCGTAATCTGACATGAGGCAGTGTATCCCCCGTCAACTGTTTTTGCGGTTACAAACGTCGTTCCCACTCCGCACGGAATGACTGTGCCGTTTTGGTCAACGGTTGCGATAGAAGCGTCATCGGTGAGCCATTCGACTTCATCTATTGACGCGTCCGGCGGCTCTATTGAAGCAGTCAGGGCAACGGCAGCAGGTCTGTCTGCGTAGAGCTGTAATTGACTTTGCGAAACCGTAACACCTGTTACTCCTTTCACAACGAGTACCTTACATCTTGCGGAAACTTTTCCCGATACAGCGGATATAGTTGCTTCGCCCGGTACGTTGTATGTGGTTATATTGCCTCTTTCATCAACAGACGCAACAGCTTCATTTGTCGATGAGTATGTTATTCTGCGGTCTGACGCATTCAGCGGCATAACCTCCGCTTCGAGCTTAAATTCGTGTTCGCTGCTGTCAAGATGAACTGTAAGCTTTTTTTTATTTATAATAATTTCTTCCTGCTCAATTTTTTCCCATGTGCAGGTATGCTTAAAATAACGGCTGTTTTCAACCGATATTTCATCGACAATATAGCCTGAATTATCGGGAATATCAACGGTATATGCGGCATACACCGCTGTATTTAGCAGGATTGGTATTATAATCAGAAATAATATTTTTTTCATGCTAATCACCGGATTTATTGTATAAAAATTAAATACTTTTGTCAATAGTACGTCCCGGTCAAATGAATACAAATATGGAAATTAAATTAAAAACCACTTTTTTATGAAAAAAACATTGTAAAATGCTTGAATTTGTTATATAATTAAAAGGAATATGCTGAGATTACTATAATACGAGGAGGATAAATAAATGGAAGCACAGGAATTGTCACAGCTTTTGCAGGTACGCAGAGATAAGCTTTCGGAATTACAGGGAGAGGGAAGAGATCCCTTTAAGATTACCAAATTTGACCGCAGCCATACGTCTGCACAGATTAAGGAAAATTATACTGAGGAAGAGCGTGAGCTTAAAAAGCGCGGCAGTGACGAGGTAGAAATAATAAAGGCAAAAATATCTCCGTTTGACGGACAGGTTGTGTCTGTTGCCGGACGTATAATGTCTAAAAGAGGTATGGGCAAGGTAGGATTTGTTCACGTTGCAGACCTTGACGGACAAATTCAGCTGTTTGTTAAAAAGGACATTTTGGGTGAAGAGGAATATAACCGCTTCAAGAAGCTTGATATAGGCGATATAATAGGCGCAAAGGGTGAAGTGTTTACTACTCAGACAGGCGAAATCTCGATAAGAGTTGATGAAATTACGCTTCTTTCAAAGTCACTTTTGCCGCTTCCTGAAAAGTTCCACGGAATGACCGATACAGATTTAAGATACCGTCAGAGATATATTGATCTTATTATGAATGAGGACGTTAAAAAGACGTTTATCAACCGTTCAAAGATTCTTGCGTCAATCCGCAGCTATCTTAACGGTCAGGGCTTTTTAGAGGTTGAAACACCCATGCTTGTATCAAATGCAGGCGGTGCGGCGGCAAGACCGTTTGAAACGCATTTCAATGCGCTGGATGAGGATTTTAAGCTGAGAATTTCTCTTGAGCTTTATTTGAAACGTCTTATTGTAGGCGGCTTTGACCGTGTTTATGAAATAGGACGAGTATTCAGAAATGAAGGCTTGGACACTCGTCATAATCCTGAATTTACACTTATGGAGTTGTATCAGGCATATACGGATTATCACGGCATGATGGATCTTACAGAAAATATGTACCGCCATGTAGCTCAGGAGGTTCTCGGTACAACAAAGATTGTATATAACGGCATTGAAATGGATTTAGGCAAGCCGTTTGAGCGTATAACAATGGTAGACGCGGTAAAGAAGTACGCAGGTGTTGACTTTAACGAAATAACCACGCTTGAGGAAGCACGCGCCGCTGCGGACAAGCACCATGTTGAATATGAGGAAAGACACAAGAAGGGTGATATACTGAATTTGTTTTTCGAGGAATTTGCCGAGGAGCATCTTATTCAGCCAACATTTGTAATGGATCATCCGGTTGAAATTTCACCGCTTACGAAGAAAAAGCCTGAAAATCCTGATTATGTGGAGCGTTTTGAGTTCTTTATGAACGGCTGGGAAATGGCGAATGCATATTCGGAGCTTAATGACCCGATTGACCAGAGAGAACGCTTTAAGGCTCAGGAGGAATTGCTTGCTCAGGGTGATGAAGAAGCGAATACAACTGACGAGGACTTTATGAGAGCGCTTGAAATAGGTATGCCTCCTACAGGTGGTATCGGCTTTGGTATTGACCGTATGTGTATGCTGCTTACGGATTCCCCGGCAATCAGAGATGTGCTGCTGTTCCCGACAATGAAGCCGTTGGCTAAGGATTGATTTTGAGGGATACTAAATTATTGTTTATAGGCACAAAAATTATTTTGATTAATAATTTTTGTAATTTATTATTTATGTACTTTTGTACGTACAAAAGTACCAAAAAACGCTGGGGAGAGAGGGCGCTCCTTGCAACCGTTGGTTGCTGCGCTCGCTTATCTCCCTCACCCAGACCCCTCCCTCTAACTT
>JALEPO010000193.1 GCA_022768695.1 Clostridia bacterium | reverse complement strand
AATATTTTATAAAATAACGGAATAATGTAAAAATTGTTTTTAAAAAAAGGCACTTGCATGGTGCCTTCTACTACCCCTAAAAGGGGATATGTACATATATATTTTTTCATCAGCCGAACCGTAGTAAAACCGTAGTAAGGCACTTTTTACAATGTCACGATTTGCACCGATTTACCCAATCAATAGCCGACACCACTTTTACTCACAGAAATATTGCCGTGGCAGACAAATAGTATCTTAATCATTTTTCAAGTGCCTCCTAAAATGCTAAGTTTTGCTCTGATTTGCCCCGATTTGCCGAGTATATCAGAGGGGGTGTTTTGCCCCGAACTCTGTCACGAAAATCCGAAACGGGGCAAAATACGGCAAATTGATGCCGTCAAACGTAGTAAAAACGTAGTAGGAATTGGGGTGATTACTACTGTGGGATTTTCGGCTTTGTCAGCTCATAGCTTTCCATAATCATATCTCTGATATTATCGTCCGGTACTGTGCCGTCCAGTATGATGGAATTCCAGTGCGTTTTGTTAAGATGGTATGCTGGGATAACAGAATTAAAAGCCTTGCGCCAGAAATCGTTCCACTCGGGTTTACCTTTTACATTAACCCATATATGACTTTCTCGTTCAAATATCCATGCAAATATTTTCTTATTCCCTCTATGTCGTATTACTGTCCAGTTAAAGTCATCAAACGGATAATCTTCATATACACCCGGTATGGTAAGGCAATAATCTATTACATCCTGTCTGCGTCTCATGTCACTATCACCCCCTGTCCGATACCAACTATAAAATCCGATTCATCTATTTTAGTAATTATACTACATTTCAGTTATTATATCAATTCGCAATACCAACAAAATATAACAAAAAACCGTAAAAAACAGCACCCAAGCCATAGCCTGAGTGCCGTCTATGCAGTGTATATTAATCAAACCACTCTGAACATCTTCTGTGTTACCGTTTTTCTGCCGGAGGTTTTATCAAGCTCCTTTCTTGCGTTCTCCAAGTCCTCCATGCGCTTAAGTTCATCTGTTGCATCCTCAAGTCCGAGATGCGTATAGGTGTTGAGTGTAACTCCTATTTCGGAATGTCCCATAAGATATTGCAGTGTTTTACACCTGTCTTTCTGAAGTTTATTATATCAGATTTTTGGGTGTTTGTCGACTCTACTTATATTATACTACTCCATAGCATAAATACGACATATAAAATTAAATATTGTCGTAATTTTATATATACTTTAAAAAAATGTTGTGATAAAATAGTTTACAAACAAAGCCAATATAAAAGGTGGTGAGTTTAATATGGGATATTGGCGGTAAAATCACTGTTGGAGCGTGTACTTTTGTTGACTGTACGAAGCTTTTTGGCTAAGTCGTCGGAAATTTCAGCAACGAAAACAATTCCCGATGACAGACGCTCCTTGCTTATGGATGAGGCGTTT
>JALEPO010000126.1 GCA_022768695.1 Clostridia bacterium | reverse complement strand
CCCCAGTCGCGGCGGCGTCCTGTCCACTTTTTCGTAATATCCATCATTGCCAGATATAGCATCTTAAACAGGCTGTCATCAGTCGGAAAAACGCCTTTGTTTTTCGTCACCTTTCGCAGCTGACGGTTAAATCCCTCTATGGTGTTAGTGGTGTAGATAAGCGTTCGAACCGCCTGCGGATACTTGAAATATGTGGATAAATGAACCCATTTATCACGCCAATTATCAGCGATTTTCGGATATTTCCCTCCCCATATTTCATCAAAACGATCTAATTCCTGCAATGCCGTATCCTCGTCAACTGCCGCATAAACACGCTTTAAATCAGCCATGGTAAGCCAGAAAAATTATGGGATGGGCATTTCGGCGGAGATGTATTACCGACAAAAAATGACAAAAAAGATGACATTTCCCAATTCTTCACAAATGCATCAAAATGGATTACTAAAAGAGGTAAAAAAATGGTAGAAGAATTAAAAAAAAGAATAGAAAATGAATAATAAAATATCACATTAGAAACTGGCTGACCATGTAGGCTTGTTCGCATAAATACGATTAGACTGACATGAGAAAGGAGCGGTAATATGGATAACGGAGAAGAACCTTTAGAGAAGCTTGAGATCAACAACTGTCCCATTGAGAAAATCTGCGAAATGGCTGAGGATGTACTCATAAAACTGGAAACAATATCTTACTACTATAAAGAGGACGGCAGCTCAATATATGCTGAGCTCAATAATGATAAATCAATTAATAAAGAGGAGTTTTCAAAAATTGCGTTTAAACGTATCAGAGCAGAGCTGCACCGTGAGGAGGCACTCGGAATTGATTTTCTTATTAAACGAATTTTGGATGAAGAGTATACCTTGGAAGACGCGCTGAACACAACCGCTGCCGAACTAAAAGAAAAGATAGCGCCTCTACGTAAGAAAATCGTCGGACTTTTTAAAGACTGCAGCGAGAGAGTTACACCATATTATGTTGGAGAAGATGCAGATGAAGATTTGCTGCTTGAGCTTGTGGCGATGAGGTTGCGTGAACGGATGATTGTTGCCGCAGCGCAGAGAATAAAAGAGGGGTTATAAAAAAGAGCCCGGATAAAGCAATACAGATGTCAGGATATAGACAAAGATTTACTGCTGCGGGAAGCGGAATATATACCGGGCGGTGCAGCCTGAGCCTGTTTACGGAATACCACGATATATACAAAGAGAAATGTCAGTAATTTATTAAGGCAAGTCTTTAAAATTAATACCGCTGATATAATCTGTTAAAAAGGGGTAATGTGTATGGCAAAAATATATTGTATGTCTGATATTCACGGATTCTATGAGGAATTCAGAAAAAGAATTGACCAAATAAAAGCATTGTCGGGTGAGAATGATAAACTTATATTATTGGGTGATTATGTAGACGGAGGCCCTGACAGCTTCAAGGTTCTTGAGCTTATCCGTTCGCTTCAGCAGCGCTGCCCTGAACGGGTTATAGTTCTGATGGGTAACCATGAAAAATGGTTTCTTGATTTTGCAGGCGGTAAAGACCAATGGGGAATGCCGGATACAGAGGACAAGACGTTGTTCTCCTTTTTGTCAGAAGAACAGTTTGACAATGTCAGAAAGCTTGTTTTAAGCGATACAAGTAGAAATGTGTATACATATATAAGAAAATGTATACGCGAAAGCCATGGAGATTTGATTGACTGGATACGCAAACTGCCGCTGTACTACGAAACAGAAAAACAGATATTTGTACACGCGGGAATTGATGAAGAAGCCGGCGAGCATTGGAAATTGGGTACGTCCGACTATATGTTTTTAAATAAATATCCTGCCGAAACAGGCGATTTCCATAAAGATATTATAGCAGGTCATATAGGCACTGCCGAGATAAGCGGAAACAGGGATTTCCATGATATTTTTTGGGACGGAGAAAGTCATTACTATTGCGACGGTACTGTTTTTGTATCCAAGAAAATACCTGTGCTTGTATATGATGAAGATACTGGGAAATATCATTCCTTGCGCGATGATGCGTCTTTAAAAACTATAAGCAAGGAATAGTTTATTGGAGGATTATATGAAAGTATATATTACAGGTGATACACATGGAAATTTTGACAGAATATTTGACTTTTGCGCAGAGAATGAAACAACTTATGACGACGTATTGATTATTTTAGGTGATGCGGGAATAAATTATTATCTTGATGAAAGTGATTATGACTTAAAATCAGAACTTTCGGAGTGTCCTGTTACATTATTTTGTATACACGGAAACCACGAACAGCGTCCATCAGAAATAGATACCTATCTGGAAAAAGAATGGCATGGCGGTATTGTTTATTATGAGGAGGAGTACTCCAACCTGCTCTTTGCCAAGGACGGAGAAATTTATGATTTTAACGGCAAGAAAGCAATTGCAATAGGCGGTGCTTATTCTGTTGATAAATATTATCGTCTGCGGAACGGTCTGCCGTGGTTTGATACTGAACAGCCTGATTATATAATTATG
>JALEPO010000118.1 GCA_022768695.1 Clostridia bacterium | reverse complement strand
CTTTTTTTCAAAACCTTTTTGTATCAATTTTACCTCATCGCGGTAACTCTGCCGCAAGGCTCTTGGCTCACTCTTTAGCCTCCCTCGCTGACAGCTTTTATATATTACCACATCTTTTCCCCTTTGTCAACACTTTTTTTTAATTTTTTTTGAATTTGTCTTTATTGCTGCTTTCTATTCGTTTTTACTGATGTTTTTACAGCAAAATCACAGTAAGATAAACATAAAGTTGTCCTTTTACTCATATGAATCTAATATATTGGATTTAAAAGGAGGAAAATATCATGTGTTATGATTACAGTAAGCTTAATGAAGATATACATTCAATTGCAAAAAACTACAATATAATAGAAACATTTTCAATAGGAAAGAGTGTGATGAATAAAGAAATACCGTGTCTTAAAATAGGTGCAGGTGAAAAAAAGCTTTTGTTAAGCGGAGCTTATCACGGTCTTGAATATCTCACCTCTGCATTTTTAATAAAGTTTCTTACAAATTATGCTTATCATATAAAGGCAAATCATCTTCCCGAAAGTAAATTTTTTTCAAAAGTAACATTATATGTTGTGCCTATGGTCAATCCTGACGGAGTTGACATAGCAGTAAACGGTCTTGACATTACAAATCCGTATCACCGCAGACTTATAAGTATGGTAGGAATACATAGCTTCAATAATGTATGGCAGGCAAATGTGCGCGGGGTTGACCTTAATCATAACTACGATGCAAAATGGCAGATGACAGTTGAGAAACCATCGCCATCAAAATACGGCGGCGAATATATTGAATCTGAGCCGGAGACACGCGCGGTTGTAGATTTTATCCGCAATGAAAATTTTGATATGCTTCTTGCATTCCACAGTCAGGGCAGAGAAATATATTATGATTTTGATGGTATGACAGGAAAACGTTCGGAAGAAATTGCAAAAAAGCTTTCGGAAGAAAGCGGCTACGCAGTATGCTGCCCCACAGGAACGGCTTCCTTCGGCGGATGCAAGGATTGGTTTATAAAAGAATTTGGCAAGGAGGGCTTTACCGTTGAAATAGGCAGCGGTAAAAATCCGCTGCCTATGAAAATGCTTGATAATATATATGAAGAAAATGAAAAATTAATTTTTTGCGCTATGACTGAAATCTGAATTTTTAATAAGTGACAAAGCGATATTATTAAATGCTTCAAAGATGAATTATACCGCTTGTGAAAAATAACTGTCGGGAAAACCCGACAGTTATTATAAGGCAAATCAGCGCAATAAACTTGTCTTTATTTCTAACAAATATATTTTCTGTAAAAGTCATCCGTTTCAAGCGGCTTATCATAATAATAGCCCTGAATATACTGTGTATCGGCAGATTTTACAATCTGTAATGTTTCATTGGTTTCAACACCTTCTGTACAGACATTAATATTCATTTTATTACAATATGTAATTATAAATTCAACAAGATTTCTGTCCTTAGGACGGTCAACAATAGTTCTTATCATTGTATGATCTATTTTTACAATATCCGCCGGAATATCCTTCAGAACCATAAGCGACGCATATCCCGTACCAAAATCATCAAGAGCAATCATAATGCCGCTGTCATGATATTCCTGCAGAATTGCCGCAAGCTTATCCGTATATTCAATGCGGCAGCTTTCAGTAAGCTCGGCAATAAGTACATCATGCGGTAAATTATATTCATCAAGCTTTGAAATAATATAATTTTTCAATGTTTTATCGGTAAACTGAATATATGAAAAATTTATACTTACATGATTTAGCTTATTATGTACATTATTGTTATTCCATTCGGCAACATATCTGAATGCGCGGTCAATAATCCACTTGCCTACGGCTATAATCCCGCCTGTCTGCTCTAATATAGGAATAAACTCCATAGGTCCCACATTTTTAAATTCTTTATTACTCCAGCGCAGCAGCACCTCGCTTGAATACAAATCGCCTGTCTTGGCGTCAATTATAGGCTGCATTACAAGACGGAATCCATCAAAACCGTTTGAAATGCTCTTACGCAAAGCGTCTGTAAGACGAGTTATTCTGTTTCGGTATTCAAACAGCTCATTGCTGTAAAATACAACATCATTTCTATTAGTCTGCTTTGCGGTCGCAAGTGCATATGTAAGGTTATTTTGAATTTGATCTGCAAATTCACCGTCATCCGGTAAAAAAGTCGCAGCATATGAAATATCAATATATATTATTGAGCCGTTTACAGATATTTCCTGAGTCTGTTCTTCAACTTTCTTTTTAAATGCGACAGCATCCTCACGAGTACCATTTTCAATTATAATTCCGTACTGAGTGCCATCAATACGGTAAACTCTTTCATTTTTGCCGCACAGCTTATATATAATCTGACCTATTTTATACAGCATCATATCGCCGAAATCGTATCCGTATTTTGAGTTGATACGTTTAAAATTGCGTATATCAATCTGCATAACCACACCTGATTTATTAGTATCGAGCATTGCTTCAATATCACGGCGGAAACCATGCTTTGTCCATAATCCCGTAACAGAGTCAATTTTTGCAATTTCACCCATATTTGTTATAAATCCCGCAAAAAAGTCCGGTATGTCATTCTCATCATATGTCATATATCCGCGGCAGTTAATCCAGACATATTCGCCCTCGGCATTTTTTATGCGGTATTCACAGTTGTAATACGGTGTAACATGATTTGTCATATCTTCAAAGCTCTTGCTATATGCCGGAAAATCGTCAGGATGAACCCTTTCATCCCATATTGTAGCTGGAGATAAAATTTCACCCGGAAGTCCAAAATATTCAACTGCTGATTTTGACCATCTTGATTTTGTTTTTTTCATATCGGCATAATAAAAAAATACACGATTAGCGCTTTTTGATAAGGTATCAAACAATTTAGAATCAAAATCTGTTAAAAAGCCATCCATTTTTTCATCTCCATTTCACTAACAGCTCATATATAATTATATTTTTATAAATTTTTTACATTTTTTCACTTTAAATTTACATTTTTATATGGAAAAATTACTAATATTATCATAACATAAATATTCATGATTGTCAATAATATACACAATTAACACGAAATAATTTATTAAAAAAACAGTATAACAAAAAAAGCTGCTGCGTTAAGCTTAGGCATTATGTAAAATGAAATGATTGATTACAGCTACTGCATATCATTCACTTGTACAAATTGCTTTTAACGCAACAGATTCTTTACAGCATGAGTAATATTATTTAATTTATTAATCCTGAAATGGGGAAAATCAGGATTTTGAAACTTTATTATTTAGAAGAATTTCCAATAGTTTTAGCGCATGAATGACATATATTCTTACCGTTAAACTGGAAAATATCCTTTGCGTCACCGCAGAAAATACATGACGGCTCATATTTTTTTAATATAATGCAGTCATCTTCGGTATAAATCTCCAATGCGTCTTTTTCCTCAATATCAAATTTTCTTCTTAATTCAATCGGAAGTACAATTCTTCCCAATTCATCAACTTTTCTTACAATACCAATAGATTTCATTTTTATAACCTCCTTTACAATATCTTGCTGTAGTGATATTATAGCATTTAATATATATTTTGTCAATATAAAAAAAGGAAAAAATATCAAAAAATGTAATTCTTTGTGGTAAATATTCAATAAATAGATTATTATTAAATATTTTGTATTTTTAATAAATTACAAATGTTTATCATTCAACATTCATCTGCGGATTAACAAGTGAATCCGACTTTGGTGAACATTTTGCTTTTAGTTATATTTTAAGCGCTGTCATAAGTGAAAGTGCTTTTAAATTCACATATCTTTTAAGCATTTTTTTTGAATTTAAAATTTCCTTTACAGCATTAACTATCTGAGTCGGTTCATATTTTTCCGCAAGTATCCGAAGCTTATCGTTTTTATCAATATTTATTATACGGTCGGGAGCGGAGCATTGTATAACTGTCACATCTCTTAAATATGAAATCCAAAAATCGAATATTTTTTCAGCATTGTCCTTATTTTCATCAATAAATTTTTGTATTGCGTATGCTGAAAGCTTATTTTTTGAAAGAAGCACAGGCAATTTATTTATTGATTCTGTACGCAATGCTTCAAAGCTTTCGTCTGCTATTACATCATCTGCAACTCCGGGAATGCCCTCGCAGTATCTTGTTAAAAACTCTATTTGGGAGGTATGTTCGGGATATTTTTCATTTATATATTGTTCTATAAGCTTATCCGAAACAGGTGTAAAATGTATTAGTGACGCGCGTGAAAGAACTGTCTGCAAAAGAGCGGAGCTGTTTTCGACAATTATTATAAATACCGCATATTCAGGCGGTTCTTCCAGTGTTTTTAAGAAAGCGTTCTGTGCCTCAGGGGTAAGAATATCGCCCTCATTTATGATATATACCTTTTTTTGCGAATAAAACGGCCGTATTGCGACATCATCATTTAATGTGCGGATTGGCTCAACTCCGATAGTTTTTTTATCATTTGACTTTTCAATATAAATTATATCGGGATTTGTTTTCGATTTTGCCTGTATGCAGGCAGGACACGTTCCGCAGGGTGAAACTGACGTATTCTGACAGGTCAGAGTCGCCGCAAAAAGCTGTGCCGCCTCATGCTTAAAAAGTCCTTTTTCTCCCTCAAATATATACGCATGAGAGGATGTTCCGTTATGAACGGATTTTATTAATTTTTTTATTAATTCATCATGAAAGGTTGTATATCCGTACATAATAGCTTCTCCTTTTTTATTACAGCCGCATAATTCTGTTAATTTTACAATGCTGTTATTCTATTATAGCACACTTTTTCATAAAATGAAACTAAAAAAGGAGAAAAAATTATGAATTATATTTGGTGCGGCATGATTCTTTTTTCACTGATTGTAGCGGCTATCAGTGGAACACTTAATGAAACAGTAAACGCTGCATTTGCCGGAGCACAAGCATCTGTTGAAACTGTGCTTTCCTTTGCGGGAGTGATGTGCTTTTGGACGGGAATGTTAAAGCTTGCGGAAAAATCAGGAATTTCAGAAAAAATAGAAAAGCTGTTAAGTCCTGTTGTAAGGCGACTCTTTAAAAAAACAGACAGTGAGGCAAGAAAATATATAAGTATGAATATTACCGCAAATATGCTTGGTATGGGCAACGCGGCAACTCCTATGGGAATAAAGGCAATGTCTGCGCTTGACAAGCATAACAAAAATCCGCTGTACCCATCTGACGATATGTGTATGTTTGTGGTTTTAAATACAACATCCTTTCAGCTTATACCGACTACTATAATCGCATTGAGAGCCGCCGCAAGCTCACAAAATCCTTTTTCTGTTATACTTCCCATATGGATTACATCCGCTGTTTCAATTATTGCCGCTGTGACGGCAGTAAAAATTATGTGCAAATTTAGGAGGATGACATAATGCAGTATGTAATTCCTTTAATAATTGCCGCAATTATAATCATGGCGCTTGTTCATAAACAGCCCTCATATGAGATTTTTATAAGCGGTGTGGAGGATGGACTTAAAATAGTTGTGGGAATTTTTCCGGCTCTTGTGGCAGTGCTTACAGCCGCCTATATGCTGCGTGCCTCCGGCGCTATTGATTTAATTATCAGCCTTATTTCTCCTGTAACGGATTTTCTTCATATACCTAAGGAAATAATGCCGCTTGCGCTTATTCGTCCTGTTTCGGGAAGCGGCTCTATAGGTATTCTGACCGATATTTTAAATACATACGGCGCTGACAGTGATATAGGAAAAATTGCTTCTGTAATAATGGGCTCTACTGAAACAACTTTCTATTGCTTATGCGTATATTTTGCGAAAACAAAAGTAAAATATACCATGAGAGCGGTTCCCTGTGCTGTTTTGGGAGATATAGTGGGTATAATAACAGGAGTAATGATTATAAAGTTGGTAAAATTTTAACAAAATTTTATTATATACTTGAAAAACGCACAGTTTTTATATATAATATAATCAAGAAAAATCGGACATTTTCTGTCCGTTAAAAAAGGAGAAATTACTATGTACAACAAATTAACAGTTGAAGATGTTGACGTAAAGGGCAAGAAGGTTTTAGTCCGCTGTGACTTTAACGTTCCGCTTGACAGCGAAGGCAATATCACAGACGAAAACCGTATTGTGGGCGCGCTTCCTACAATCAAATATCTTATAGACAACGGCGCAAAGGTTATCCTTTGCTCACACATGGGTAAGCCAAAGGGCGAGCCGAAGCCGGAGCTTTCACTTGCACCTGTTTCAAAGAGCCTTTCAGAAAAGCTTGGCAAAGAGGTTGTATTCGCTGCTGACGATAATGTAGTAGGCGACAACGCTAAGAAGGCAGTTGCCGAAATGAATGACGGCGACGTTGTTCTTCTTGAGAACACACGTTACAGAAAGGAAGAA
>JALEPO010000084.1 GCA_022768695.1 Clostridia bacterium | reverse complement strand
TGAATATAAAATCTTCATCATCGCCACGATAATATAAATCCCTATGTTTCGAGATAGCTTCAAATGCTTTATCACAAAGCGGAATGATTCTCATACCCGATGCCGTCTTGACTGTCTTTTGTATAACAAGCGAACGATGTTTACCGCCGCTGCCGTCAGTAACAGAGACTAAGTTCTGTTCGACTGTGACGGTTTTGTTTTTAAAGTCTATGTGCCGGTACTGTAATGCCAATGCCTCGCCTACTCTAAGTCCCGTAAATAGAATAAATACCGCCCCGAACCCATATCGATAGCGGTACTCGTCAACACCTGTATATTTAGATGTTGCTATTTTGGTAAACAGATCCATTTCTTCTGCTGTAAGCGCTTTCTTCTGCTTCATCTCAAACTCTGATACAGGCGGAAGCCTGACTGCCGTAACAGGATTATAGCTAAGCTGTCTTTCAATAATGAGTTGATTAAAATATCCGTTTAGTGCTTCCTTTGCTTTCTTAATACTGCTGCGTGATAAGCCCTTATTCTTTAGAATTGTTATCATTTGCTGAATTTCATCTGATGTGATTGTCTTTACGTAATCATTGCCAAGGTATGGTATTACATTCCACTCAACCGTCTGCACAAGCCGGTCATAACTGGCCGGCTTAAGAAATGGTTTTTTGTGTGTTTGAAGCCACAGTTCCATTCCTTCAGCAAGCAGACAATCGGCTTGCTGGATTGATGCAAGATTTGCCTGTTCTTTCTTATAGCTACTCATTTTCTTACGTACTTCTGTAACTGTCTTACCGCTGAATGTTTTAATTTTGGGCTTACCATTCGGATTCTTGCCAATTTGCAGTCTTCCTATGTACTTTCCATTTCCACGGGGGTCTGAAATGATACATCCCTCGCCGTTGCCTCGTTTACTCATAAATTTATACCTCCTGTCATTGTAATACTTGAATATAATGTATAATTGAGCGCAAATGTATTACTTGTATCTGTATGCCTGTTGCTCTTGTCTGTCAAGCCACTTTGTCAGCGCCTTCTTTTGTACCACATAACGGCGCATAATCTTAAATGCAGGAAACCCTTTCTTCCGCATCAGACGGTATGCCGCCGCGCGACTAATTTCAAACAGATCCATTATTTCCTCTGTCTCCAGCAACTCTGGAAACTCACTTAAATTTTTCATTAAACTTTCCTCCTTTTTCTGAATTAGAAAAAGGTTGATAAGATTGTAAAATTTTATTTACGCCGGTAGACGGTACTGACCATCTGTGATATAATAATTTCAGAGAGGTGAAATATCATGGGACATAAACTCAAAATAACCGATATAATACGGCTTCCGGGTCCGCCAAGATTTATTGCTGTGTTGGAATCCAAAAACAAAGATTTTGCGCCTTTATGCACTATAACTAAGAAATACCGAATAAGATATCGCATGTCAAATTCTTTCAAAAAATTTAAGTACAATAAGATTAACGATGTTTTCCACAAAAATTATGATAATGACAATAAGATTGACGATATTTTTAACAAAATTTATGATTCGGAAGAGGACAGAGACTTACAATTTAAATATGCAGAAGAAGAGATATTTTCAGAGTTGAATTTAGATTTAAACAAATTAAAAAAAAGGATACGAAAAATGTATACTGACTCCTATATCAGTTATGACGCATACAAAACTGGTGATCGAACCATGACACCATTTACTAGCGGATACATTTATGAGTATGGAATTGTTAAATATTATCTTATCAGCCAAATTTATGACCTGCCCGAAAATTTTGAAAATCAATTTGCATTTTTACCCGAAAATAACTTAAAGTTTGAAAGAAGGTATGAAGAATATTTAAATCAATGTATAAGAAAAATTAATAAATTTATAATACATAATCCTATATCTTTACCTATTTTTTCGTACACTCTTCTTGCATTAACAGAGAATGTTCTCAACTACTATTATACCGAAGATACAAGTTTTTCTCTTTGGGTTCATTCATCTGAATATAAAAATGCACGCAATACCGCAAATCTTTTTTCTAACATGTTTACATACAAACCGCAGAGTATATATAATTATCATAAGTTCCATATAAACATATCTGCAAAAACATGTGACCTAGATGATTATATATATACATTTAGTGATTTGCCACTTATAATATACTCAAATTCTCATAAACACACGCTCTCTTCAAGCAAAGTACAAGCAATTATTGACAAGAAGTACAGTAACATAATAACATTTTCCCCTGTATTTATATCGTCTTCATCTAATAATTCGAACAAAGTTCTTAATATTAGGGCTGATAAATTAGTCTATGAAGATGATTTTGAGACAATAAAGAACAATCTCAACATTGTATATCACGAATTTATATGTTTCATATGCCAGCTTAAAAACACTGATAAACAATGTATGCTAAATGACATTATTCCTGAATTTTTAACCTCTGAATTTCATGAACGCATACAAGCTGAATTTCAAAGCAAAGAGGCATTTCCTTTTTTTAATCACTTCTCCATAACTATGGAACATATATATCAAGAAATACCTCTACGGTTTGAAACGATAGCAGATGAAATACTCAGTGTCAGAAACGATATTATTAAATGTCTCCCAAAATATATGCGGGAAGATTTAAATATAGATCCGACTTTAGTATATATAAAAAAAAGTAACCGTCATAAAAAAATACTAAGTATTCAGTTTCCTATGCTATCCCGCGAAGATCAAAAATGGAATGATTTTGATGAATATATTTTTTCTGACAAATTCTTTAAATACCTCACTGATGTACTCAAAGCAATGAAAAGGTTACAAAAGAGAGTCTGCTTCTTATTATATATCTACAAGCTTTGTATTGCCCTTGGTTATTATGATAAATTTATGTCTAATAATAACCTTGCTAACGAAGAAATTAAAACATTCATGTGTTTTTCTTACAAAGCGCTGAATAAACTGTTGCACAAACAACCTTTGATAAGCATTGCTGAGAAACAAGCAGTATCAAAACTTAATGACGATGTAACAATTTTTATTGAACAACTCAAAAAGACTGTCCATAAACATCTCGGTGATATTCCTCCGGCAACTGTCATCAAATCTAAATACCGCATATCTCCTGGTATGGAATGTAATGTTTATGAAGTTGACAGAAATTTAATCAAAGAGCTTCTAAATAATCACATTACAACTCCAGAAAGGAAATTTCTAAATGAATTAGCACATCGCGATATACTAATTAGGAATGATAAAATACCCAAGCAAACACGCTTTGTATTTCAGCGAACAGTCAAATCGAAACCTTATTACTTTTACATAATACGAGAAGATTCTTTATTGCCAAAAGATAATAAGCATTGATTGAATGTAATTATTTAAAGGTTAGATAACTAATAAAATTTTAGTGTTATGTTTATTTCATAATACTTATAGAAGATTTTGTATTATCCACTCAAATCTTTAGGGGATCATAGAAAATATGCAATACGGTATCTATATAATAGAAATTATTTTTATGTAAATTTTTTAAATATTTTGTATATTTGTATACTATAAGTACATATATTATTCAAAATAGAATAATATAAATATTATATTCTTTACAGAATAATATTTTGGATGTATAATGTATATGAGGTGACAGATTGTGAATTTTAATAATGAACTTAAAAACGAAATTTCAAATTTTATATCGGATGACAACCAAATAATGTTAATATACACTGACAATATCATGGCTGTTTCCAGATATATTAGACAACAGCCAACCAATGTTCATATGATATTTGCCAGTGAATGTGACTTACTGAATAAAAACCAGCTGTCAATGCCAAGCAATACAAAAATATGTATCATTCATAGACCTGAAAAATTAGACATAGTTTTTGATGATCTTAAAAATGTGTTATCAAAGAAAATTAAAATCATACTTGTATCATCTAGCAGAAAATTTGTATATCGATTTAGAAAATATTTTAATATCATTCTGCGAGACTACGATTATGATTTCTCAGAATATTTCCAGTATAAAACATTAAACCTGCTGAAACAACTCTATTTATATATTCTCACAGACGGCAGGGATATGTACCTAACTTTGTTTGATACAAACAAGAACCTCAATAAATATATAAAAGATAATATATATGCCGAAACTGGCATACTGCATGATAAACCTATCAGAGATATTTCCTCTTGCTTTAATACTCCCGCTAATTACATAGCTGTAATGTATGCTTTAGCAAATGAATGTAGGAATTCCGGCAATATATCTAAATTTCTCGGAATGAAACAGACTACCGTCTCAAAATATCTCTCGCAGCTTCAAAGTTACGGCTTTATTGAATATGTTACGTCATTAGACGCACCTGAAAAAAGCAAAAGCGGAAAATACAAGATAATCAGCCCATATCATCATTTTTGGTTTCGGTTTATGTATGAGGATATGTATACATACGGTAATATTGAAAAGCTTAATTTTAATCTTAATAGTAACCTGCGTGCATATTTGATTGAAAATCACTTGATCGTCTACATGAAGCATATAATTGATAAAAGATTTCAAAGCCAAAATATATCTTATAAAGAATGGTGGAATGATGATAACCACATTGATATTGTAGGCGTATGCAGTGAGAAAAAAACACTTTATATCGGGCAATATTATAGCAAACAGGTTCATTGGGATGAGTATAATGAGTTGGTATCTCTGTCGGGTAAAATAAAGGGATACGAAAAGTGGAAAAAGGTATATATAATATTTTCTTCAGCAGGATTTGATGATGAGCTGAAAGCTGTCAGTGATGCGAATAAACATATTATTCTTCATAGCGTTTCATTTAATGAGCCACTAACAAATACCGTGATACCTCTAATTATCGAAACAAGAAAAAAATTAAAATAAAGAGTTTTTATATAAAATGATACTGAAAAGGAGCACATAGTATCCAGAAATAGCCTTCATCCTAAATATGATACTCTACTTTCCTATTTTGTATTACAACCTGTATTACAATTATTTCGTAAATAAGCGAAAATCAACGTAAATAAGTGAAACTATTCCCATTTAATTACATAGGATTTTTAGTTTTTCAAATAGGAATACCACTATGATTTTAACCATAAAAAATGTGATTTTTCATGAAAAAAATGATGGTGAGTACAGCTTATATTTTTAAATAAAATAACGTGTATATACAAAAAGAAATCGCATAGCTATGCGATTTCTTATACTTTGGTGGAGATAAGGGGAGTCGAACCCCTGACCTGTTACATGCGAAGCAACCGCTCTCCCATCTGAGCTATATCCCCATAGCAGAAAACCACCGACAATGCGGTGGTTTTGTGGCAAATAACTGCAATTTTGATAAAATACACCCCCATAAGAGAATTTGCACCCACTCGTCCAACTTTAGTTTACCATAGTACAACTGCTGTAAACTTTATTAATATGTCCTATATTCATCTAACATCTTTTTTAATAACTTCAGAAGATTCAGAAACAGAATACTGCACATATTCAGATATCAACATCCAGAACGATACAAAACAAAGGTGGCAGCCTAACAGCTGCCACGCAATTTCATTTTATTTACCCTAACTATTGACAAAGAACCTAAAAATGCTCATTTGCAACAGCCTCTCTAAATTTCTTATTCGTAATTATCCTTTTATGATACTTACCAAATACAGCATATTAATATGTAACGCTTATATCATATACATTGATACCGCTGTTCTGCGAGTAAATGTAAATTGTGCCTGCGCCGCCTGTATAACTGTAAGTACCCTCTGCAAGTGTTGTCGGAGCAGTTATTGTTCCGAGTACATCGCTGCCGTTTGATACGGCAAGAGTTCTATCGGATGACCCCGATGATTTTGCAATAACCTTAATTGTACAAGGACCTGCCACATCAAACTTCATTGAACGATATGATGTATTGCCGCTGCCACCGAGTGCAAGGAAAGCTGAATATGATGTGCCATTTACTGTCAGTTCACCTGATGTTGAAACCTTCATTGTCTTTGCACTTGTTGCCGTAAGTGTCAGCTCGTCAACTGTTGTTGAAGATGATATTGTTCCAAGACCGGAGAATAATGATGAACCCATATTCCAATCCTTATTTGTTCCTGTTATTACTGTTACATCAGATGAATCAGATGTGTCAGATGCGTCAGATGATGACGAATTTGATGAAACAGGCTCAAGATACCACTGCTGACCTACTCCGCCCCAATATGCGTACTGCTGAACATTAGCACCTGCTTCTGTACTGAAGTTTGCAACATCAAGTGCTGATGCGAGTGATGTTACACGAGTAAGTATCGCATATTTACCGTCGCCTGCATCCTTGAACTTGTACTGCTGATTTGTGCCTGAGCCCGATGCCCATGTAAGAATATTTGCACCATTTTCAGTACTTCTTCCGCTTACATCAACTGCCTGTGTGTAATCTGAACAGCCTGTGAGAAGTTTGTAGTAACCATCATCTACCGCTACAACCTTGAACTGCTGTGCTGTAGAGCCTGTGAATGCATTCTGCTGCACATTAGCACCATTTGATCCTGAACCGTTTGCTACATCAAGATACATATCGCTGTTAGCACTCTTAATGTAGTATACACCCTCTGCTATATCAGCATATTCCGAAACCGGTGTTGGTGTCGGCGCCGGTGTTGCCGATGCTGACGAACTCTTTACCCCTGTTACCTGTATATTATCAATCCATGTACCGCCGTAATATTTACCTGCTGACAAATATATACGCTCAAGTGAGCTTGCATAGCCTACAAAATCAAGTGTACCCTTGTATACTGTACTTCCGTCTGATATTCTTGTGAGTGTCACATCAACTGTCTGTGAATCGAAATCCGGAGATGCTGTAAGGTGTAGCCAACCTGTTGTATTGCGGTTGAGTGAATTGAATATTACTCCGCTTGATGTTGCTGCAGCACCTGAGCTTTCGTTTCCGCTTACCCTTGCTTTTGATGTAATATCAACACCGTTAATTGTTATGCTTCCCCAATAGCCGTTACCACTTGCAGTAGCACCGATTGTAAGTATCTGTGATGCAGCTGACAACCAGTTAGCTTTATTTTCTTCACCTATCAAACCAATTGTCGAACCCTTGCCCGACATACAAGCGTCAAGCTTGAGATCCATATCAACAACAATATTGCTGTAGTTTGAACCGTTAAGTGCTTCTGACTGAGCGCCTGTGTCGCCGCCTGCGCGTGAACCTACGCCATATACCGTACCTGATTTAGCGTTTGCACCTGATGGATCTGTGCATAAGAACTGATAATCTGAATATCCGTCTGTTATGAGTGAGAATTTGTTTGAATTTTCAAAATCCTCTGACCAGAATGTTACAGGTGTGCCTGCTGTTTTGTACATCTTTATGTTGTCAAGCAGAATAGTACCCCATGTTGTAGTCGGATTTATGTTAATTGTATTAATATCGCCGCAGTTGATTGAAACAGTCTTTGTAAACTTCTGACCGTTCTGCTTTGTAACTGTAACTGTAGCGCTATTGTTAGGCTTGCTTATTGCACAATCAACATGTGTCCATGACTGAGCCTCAGCACCTGATGAATATGTGCATATCTGTTCATCGTTTACTGTGAGTGTTGCTGCTGTAACATAAGAATCCGTTATTGTCGGTGTAATATTAAGTGTAACAGCGCTTGTTGAACCGTCACCTATATAGATGTTAGTCGGCGCATTTCCTCTGAGCTTATATCCGTCTGTTGAATATGTTGTAGGTACTGAGAAATCAAATTCTACCTTACCGTCCTCTGTTATAGCGTTTGACGGATTTGATGCAATAAAGTTTGAAGACTTACCGTTTGCCGCAAACAAGAGGAAACGTCCGTCAAGGTTGCTCATACCGTCCTTTGTAAGCCAAAGATTATTTACGCTTGAGCTTGCGGCAGACATGAACGCATAATTATAACCGGTTACCGTCCATACACCGTTTGTCTCACCTTTGCTTGCAATTGTTGAGTGTGTCGGATAATAATCTCCGTCCTCGTCAATTATGTACTTTGAATTTCTTGTCTTTACACCGCTTTCAACAGGAATTGCCTGAAGTGACGGTGTGCTGCCATTGTATACCGGTGTTACTATTGAAGGCTTAACAGCTCTCTTATCGTACTGATCGTAGTTGTTGCTTACATAATAACCGATATGTGGTGGCTGATTGTAGTACTGATTTTGAAGTGCAACGCCCATACGATATATAGGATCGTGCATCAATGTATAAAGCTTGTTTGTTGTCGGAATATTTGTAGTATGGATACGCATTGCCAAACCGTCATTTGTCAAGGATATAAATTCCTCTCTCCAGTCGCCGAAAATATCAGCTTGAAGAATTGGTGTAGCTTTTGTACCGTTAATTGTAGATGAGTTGTAATCTGTATACAAAACATCAAGTCCCATTGTTCTTGAGTTGTACTTAAATACAGTAGGATTATATTTTCTTCCCGAAGATTCTGCGTCTAAAAGTTCGTCATACAAATCGCCGTCCCAGAAAATTCTGAAGTTATATGATGTAGCGTTAAATGAGCTCTTTGCAAACTGATTGTTTCCTGTGCCCTTATAAACGCCCGCACCCCAGAACTGATAGTATCCGCCTGCACCAACATCTGCCATCATACCTCTGCCTGTGTCGCCGTCAGCGCCTACATGGAAAAGCTGATTACCGTTTGATGCGTCTATAACTGTCATACCATAATTCAAAGTCTGACCATTAACTGCTGTACCTGCATCTTCGTGAACAGTGAAATATTCAAGTGAGTTGTTGAGCGGATCGTAATCACTGAGATGATGTGCATCACCGTGCAAACGGTATGTACACCACTTAGCTGTCATATCGTCATCAATACAAAGACCGCCCGACATTACCTCGTCACGTCCGTCGCCGTCAATATCGCCCGCTGCGATAGAGTGGTTACCGTTTCCGATATACTGCTCGTTGCCGCTTACATAGCCGCCCTTGCCGCCTGACCAAGTATCAAATCTGTTGCCTACTACAAGACGGCTGCCACTTATATTAATAGCTGCCAACGCTGTTCTTCCGGCACCTACTGAAGGCTGACCGTTGTATATACCTCTCCATACAACTATGCTCGGATTTACTCCGTCAAGGTAAGCAACGGTTGCCATACATTTTTCGGCTCTGTGACCATAGTTGTCACCCCATATTTTATGAAGTGAATTGTTTGAATCCGTACCTCTGAATATAGGATAATCTATTGTGTCTATAACTGCTCCGTTACGGCCATCAAACCATGAGAAATACTCAGGTCCTGTAAGCACGAAGCCGTTTGAATCGTGATAGTCGGCATAATTGTTAGCGCCTGTTATCCATGAATAACGGCTTACCTCTGTAACAAATCTGCCTGTTGCATCCTTTGTACCCGGTGCTGTCTTACAAGCAATTTCTGCAATACCGTCATTGTTAAAGTCATAAACAAGGAATGCAAACTCTGTCATAGCTCTCATATTCTGTCCCATATCTATACGCCAGAGAACCGAGCCATCAAGCTCGTATGCCTCAAGGAACATATGGTTAAAGCCTGCTACACCTGCGTGCTGTCTGTTTGCTTCTCTTTTAATTACAATTTCGTACTGACCGTCACCATCGAGGTCACCTACACTTGCGTCCTTTGCTTCATACGGATATGATGTACCATCGGGTGCAACATAATTGTCTATCGGTGCAAGTGGTATGTCAAGGAAATTAGAACCGCTTGCGAGCGGCTTTACAACACTGCACTGAACAGATGACGATGATGAAAATACAGAATACTGTGAATTCATATTTCCCGAAGTATCAAGATAATTTGTACTGTCAGATACCGTTGCTATTTGCTGTCCGTCACGGTATACAGTAAATGATGAATTATAGTCCTCTGTTCCTACAAGACGCCAGCTAAGATATATGCCGTTGTCAGTATTCATTGCTACAAGACCTCTGTCGAGATTTTCCATGTAGCGTGTCGATGATGATGCCTGCACAGTTATGGGTGAAAATACCTGTGCACTTGCCACAGTTATCATGCTTGCTGCAATAACTGCGGAAATAAACTTCTTCATTGTAATCACCTTCCTTTCTTTCAAAAAAATCGCTCATTAAATACACTAATCAAAATACACAAATTTGCACATTGTATATTATTGATTTTAATGCAATAATTCTATCACACAGATAATTAAAAGTCAATATGCCATATTTTATAATTTTTCTGAGAAAAATATGTGCAATATGAACAAACCATTAAGAGATAATATGGTAATTTTGGATATTAAAATAAGATTTATTTCTAAGGCTAAATTATATTTTACACATTTAAAAATTTGTCTGTTTACAGGTCTTTAAAGTGTTGTGGCAATGAAACAAAATATATTTGATAAACATCAATAGACATGATATAATGAAACCGTAATGATTCGTTTAAAATCAGTTTTTTAGGAAATTGTAAAACTAAGTTTTACAATTAAACCTGTCTGAGGGTGATGTGTCCCCAAAAAGTTAGATTTTTTATAGCGTAGTAGTTTTATGGCTGCTACGCTATTTTTATGAAGCTGCAGTAAAGAATGAAACTATAAATTCGGTTACATTTTCATATAACTAACAATCTTTGATGTATACTACGAAAGCCGGTTTTAACATCAACAGAATTACCTGTATTGGTCATAAAATCAAAAGAGTCTACATTTTCTTGACTTTCAAAAACATCAAACATTCCATTGATATTTACATTCTTATTATTTTTATACAGAAACTTTGCAAAAGCCATTTCACCAAGTTTAGCATAATTTATATAAGAATACAATTTTATAATAATTATATCATATTTATGCTATAATTCACAATTAGCAAATTAACAGAATTTTTTGGATGTATATGTACATATTTAAATATGGTCTATAGAAACTATTAATACTTAGACAGTATAGTTTTAAGCTACTATGACTTCTTTCATTTTATTATTTAATTTATAACAGAAAATCCGTATTCCATAAAAGGAAACACAGTTGCTCAACAAGAAACACGAACCCCAAAATTTCAAGCAATCACTTTTAAAAAGAAACACGATTACCACAAAAGGAAACACGGTAGTTTTTCTCAAACCCATCCCAAAACAAAAATAAGACCAACTTTCCGTTGCTGGAGGTCGGTCTTTTACTATGCCTTATATCCAAAAACAGCATACCTATGCTGTTTTTGTACAAAAAAGAAGAACGGTAATTTTTTATCAAAATTACCGTTCTTATGTGGCAGGGGTACAAGGACTCGAACCTTGGGCACGCGGTTTTGGAGACCGCTGCTCTACCAACTGAGCTACACCCCTATATCAAACTGCTTTAATATATTACCACATTTATTTTCAAAAGTCAAGTATTTCTTTAAAAATTACAAAAATATATTTCTAATCAAGGCAATGTTTATCTGTCTTGACTTTTTTTATGTATAGGTGTAAAATGTAGTGCGGATGTGCGATTTTATCAGTATACAACAAAAATATGGCTCTTAGCATTGAGTATATATCTATTACTGTAAAAATCGATTATTAAATATATTACAATAAGGAAATGATTGATATGGATAAAAAAACACAGACTGCTATGGAAATGATTAAGTATTATTCCGGCGACACAAAGAGAATAGAACATTTTATGAAGGTGCACGGATATGCAAGGCTTATAGGAGAATCGGTCGGACTTGACAGTTATACAATGGAGCTGCTTGAAGTTACAGCGTACCTTCACGATATAGGAATAAAGGTCAGCGAGGAAAAATACAATTCCTCCTCCGGCTACTATCAGCAGATAGAGGGGCCTGCAATAGCAGAGGAAATGCTTTTAAAAATAGGCTATGACAAAAATTTTATCGACCGTGTATGCTATCTGATTTCCCGTCACCACAAGTACAGCAATATAGACGGAATCGACTGCCAAATTCTTATTGAGTCTGATTTTCTTGTCAATGCCGTCGAGGATAATATCAGCATGGATACCATGAAAGATATTAAGGATAAAATTTTTAAAACCGAAGCCGGCAAAAAAATATTAAGCAGTCTGAGAGGTGTGTAATATGTGGATTGCTCTTGTATCAATATACGGAATTTTAAAAGGAGTGCGTGACGTTATAAAGAAAAAAGCCCTCCAGAAAAGCAGCGCGATGGAGGTTCTGTTTTTTTATACGTTTATAAGCTTTCTCTTTGTAACTCCCGAAATAAAAAGCGCGGTATCAATGGATATGCACTACATAGGATTTATAATGATTAAATCCACCATTATTTTTATCGCATGGATATGCAGTTTTAAAGCAATAAGCAAGCTGCCGATAGGATTATTCGGAATTATGGATATGTCGAGAGTTATATTTGCGTCAATTTTAGGGATTATAGTTCTTGGCGAGGTTTTGACTGGCGGAAAAATAATCGGCATGATTCTGGTTCTGGCAGGATTGCTTTTAGTAAATCTGAAAAAAGAAGGCAGCGCCGAAAAGACAAAAGCAATATATATTGTCCTTGTGCTTATATCATGTCTGATGAACGCGCTGTCGGAGCTTCTGGATAAAATGCTTATGCAGCATATGACAAGCGGTCAGCTTCAGTTTTGGTATATGTTCTTCCTTGTTGTACTGTATCTGGGGTATATGCTTGTTACAAAAACAAAAATTAATTTTAAGATGCTGAAAACAAATTACTGGATTTTAATTTTGAGTATTTTGTTTGTAATCGGTGACAAAGCATTGTTTATTGCCTGCAGCAGCGAAAACAGCACGGTAATCGCTATGACGCTTATAAAGCAATGCTCGGTTATGATTACAATTATCGGCGGCAGACTGGTTTTCAAAGAAAAGCATACGCTTTACCGTATGCTATGCGCCGCATTGATTATTGCCGGAATTCTAATTGCAGTTGTATAAAACAAAAAGCGAACCACAAAAGGTTCGCTTCAGGCTGCCGACCATTGGGACGGCAGCCAAATTTATTTTGAATAAATCTGATTAATATGCTTGCTTTCATCAGCGATCTTTTTAAGCTGTGAATACAGCATAAGAGTTACCGGCATTTCTATCTTTGATGACTTAATATGCTCAATAAGCTGCGGGAAAAGCTCCTGATGATTGTCACAGTCTATAATAAACACATAGCTTATTTTATCCTGATTTTTCATTTTTGAAAAATATGCCTTTTTTATTTCCGAAGTTTTCTCAAACCATTTAACAACGCTTTCAACAAGCGGAGCTGTTTCCGGCTCAGGAGTTGAAAATTCAATCATAGCCCCCTTTTTTTCATTTTGCTTTTGATTACCCTGCGCAATCGCGTTAGCTATATTTGAATTTACAATAAACTGCTTTGTAAACGGATTTACAATTATTTTACCGCACTCGGGTATTTTTGTTGCAAGGTCGCAGCATGACGGGAACGGTATTGCTACCATTGAGAAATTCTTACCATAGTCCTCAGGAATTTGTGTTTTTTCAGAGAACACGGGAAAAAATTTCTCGCCGTCCTGATTTGTGACAAGTCCCGGACGGAACTGTACATTTTTCTTATCCGAATTATCATTCGGAACCGGAGCCATAGGCACCAGCATCACAGACGTCAAAAGAGCATCAAGCACTGTTTTAAAGGTATCGCTATTTTGATTTTCATAGAAATCCTCAATAAGCTTGGTTATATGCGGATTACCCACTTCCTTCGCCACAGCCGCCGCAGCTTCGCGGGCAGACTCTTCAGGCGTTGAGCTTTGGGCAGTTTCACGCATAGCTGCCTCCTTAGCGGCAGCTTGCTCGCTTAACACCTCATCTATGATTTTTGACATGGAATCATCTTTAACTACCGGCTTTTTTTCCGGAGCTTCCTTCTTCTTTTTTCCAAACCACATATTTTAACCTCTTTCATTATTGTAATATTAACGGTATGCCGTCAAACTTATTTAAACGACATACCGCTTTCAAATCTGAACTGAAATCAGAATAATTCTTCTATTTTTACTATATCAGCTATTGCGTCTTCCTCAGTATATTCAGCCTTAGGATTAAAGCTCTTACCGTTTCCGGTCATAATACCTGCCTTCTGCAAAAGCGAAACGCTGTTTTTAGCCTCTGCTGAAATATCCTTTGCATCACTGTAGCTTTCTTCTTTGCTGCTCTTTGTTGATTTCACATTTTTTGAATACACAGCGGCAAGAATAACGGCAGCGTCCTCACGGGTTATTTTTTCGTCAATATTTGATGTATGTATATCGGATATATATCCCATATTGCAAAGTGCTTCAGCCTTGAGTATATTCAAGCTGTTTTTGTCTACTTTTTTTCTGCTCTTTGTTGCTGTTGATGACGAAGAATATACCTTTATTGTATCCTTAGCCTCAGGATGCTTTTCAAGATAGCTCTCAGCAGCCTTGCTCAGCGAGGTCTTTTCCTCTGTTTTTTCGTCAGCCGATTCATATTTTACAGTATCCTTAATTTTTTCATTATATACAAGCATATTGTAAATTAATCCGCATAAATCGCCCTTTGTAACAGAATCCTCCAAGTTCATCGAGCTGAGCTTAGAAACTGTAAAATCAACAAATTTTACTTCTTCAATAAATTCCTCAGAAGCTTTATAAACTCTTTCCATATATCCAAACTTAGGATCATATGTAAGCATAACGCTGTCGCCGGCCTTTACATCTTTTATAGGCGCGCCGTAAAGGTATTCCTCTGTAACACCTTCTCTTACTGTTATTGAAATTTTATCGTCTGTTATGCTTTTAACCGTACCTGTTACTGACTTTGTCTGAGTTTCCGAAATCTCTTTTTTAGCGTTCGGCTTCAATGTAGGTGCGGCAGATGCAGCAGGAGTTGCCGAAGGAGCCGCGGATACAGCCGGAGAGCCTGTCGGTGTTACGGAGGCGGAAGGCTTCTGAGAAGAATTTGGTTTTATAGAAGCGGAAGGCTTCTGAGAAGAATTTGGTTTTACCGAAGCGGAAGGCTTTGCCGATTCTATCGGACGCTTTGACGCGCTGGGCTCCATAGTTGCCGAAGCTGACGGAACTCCGCTCACCGGCAAATTATTTCTAAACACTTCAAACGGTCTTTCAGACGCTGTAGGTTCAGCTTTCATTTCCGTTTCGGGAGCAGCTGTAGAGAGCGCATTTATCTGAGCGTCCTCCGTAAGCTCCTTATCTGAATCGGTTTTTTCTGTCTTAACATCAGTTTTTGTTACAGTCTTATCAACGGCTGACGGTTCAGAATTCAAATCCGTTTTTGCATCTGCCGCATCAATTTTCGTTTCCATTTTGACATCTGACACTGATTTAACTTTTTCATCGGCTGTAACAGCAGGAACCGATATCGAGCATAAAATTGCCGAAACAAGCATTAAAACCGTAATTTTTCTTTTCACTGTAGAACTTCCTCCTTTTATTCAAACGGGCGTATTCTGTAATCAACACCCAAGCGGCTGCATATATCTCTGCATTCTGCCTCCTCCTGCGCAGTAAGCGTAGTTGAAACAGTTGTAAGAACAACCTTTTTAACATATTTTTTAACATTTTTTGCGAAATTAAGCAAAGCGTCAAATGATTCTATACCGAACTTATTTCTTGTAAGCTCAAGATAACGTTCGGGGTTAGGCGTGTTAAGGCTTATCGAAACTGTGTCTATCAGTCCCTCAAACATCGGCGCCGTATCTTTTTTATGAATAAGGTCTGACAAGCCGTTTGTATTTATTCTTGTCGGAATGTCATATGTTTTTTTAATAAATTCCGCAACCTTTAAAACATCTTCAAGCCTTTCGGTAGGCTCTCCGAAGCCGCAGAAAACAACCTCTTCATATTTTTCCATATCAAATTTTGAAAATTCGTTTATAACCTCATCTGCCGATGGTTCTCTTTCAAGCCAAAGGCTGCCCGAATTTTCCATCTCATCCTTCGTCTGGCGCAGACAAAATACACACGCGCAAGGACACCTGTTTGTCATATTGACATAAAGTCCATTATGCACCTCATAAAGAATTACCATTTATGAACGCTCCTCCAATAAGGGACATTCCCCTCTAATATTATCACATATACTACTATTATACACCATGTATGTTACATTCATTTGGCATATATGTTAACTTTATGTTAATTTTAGCAATAATTATCCTTATATGAAGCGATACAAGTTCTTATAACCTCCCTCGCCTCATCAGGTCCGAGAACCTCGTTTACTACAGTTTCCTTACCCTCAAGCGATTTATACACTCTGAAGAAATGTGAAATCTCGTCAAAAATGTGCTTAGGAAGCTGAGATATATCAGTATAATCCGAATATGCCGGATCATTAACAGGAATTGCGATAATTTTTTCGTCTACCTGATCATCATCAATCATCTTCATAACTCCTATAGGATAACACTCAACAAGAGTCATTGAAACTATCGATTCCTGACACAGCACCAAAACATCAAGCGGGTCATTATCCGCCGCATATGTACGCGGAATAAAGCCGTAATTTGCCGGATAATGCGTTGAAGTATACAGTACTCTGTCAAGACGCAGAAGACCTGTTTCCTTATCCATTTCGTATTTATTCTTTACTCCCTTTGGAATTTCAATAACCGCCATAAATTTTTCCGGTGAAATTCTTTTCGGGCTTATATCATGCCAAATATTGGACATTGCTATCCCTCCTAATTGTTTATGATGTCAGTATACCATAAGCCTGCCAAAAAAACAAGGCATGAATACAATATACTCTTTTTATTTTAAAAACTCCATTGGCGAAACGCCGGTAAAACGCTTAAAGGTTTTGTAAAAAGCAGAATAATCGTTAAATCCGCAGGCACTGTATAAATCCTTCACGGATTTATACTTTGGCAGAAGCTGCTTTGCCATTGCTATGCGGCGCGTATTAACAAATTCCTTTATTGTAAGTCCTGTTTCCTCCTTAAACATATGACACATATAGTACTTATTCATGTACATATGCTCCGCCAGCTTATCAAGAGAAATTCCGTTAATAAAGTTTTTATTTATATAATTCTTGATTTTTACTACCGCTTTGTTTTCATTTGTATTGTAAAAGCTTTTCGCTTCGTTTTTAAACAGCATATTAAGCTTAGCAAGAAACTGAATAATATAGCATCTTACCATAGCCTGATTTTCAGGCAAATTCAATTCCGTTTTGTTTTCCAGATAAGGATATATATTTTTAAAAAAATCAATAAGTCCGTATTGCTCCGCAAGCGATGCGGGAATATAATTATTTGCGCCCGACTCAAAGCTGTCAATAGCTCTTAGCAGGTCATACGGAAGCATAGAAATCCAGTCGCCGCTTACCTGAATAAAATAACGTTCATACGGTGCGTCCGAATTGAACGAAATTGTATGCAGCTCACCGGGACGAGTAATAAAAATATCACCACTATTTGCCTTATACGAGGAGTTTTCTATCATATATGAAGCATCCCCGCTCAAAAACAACAGAAACTCATAGTAATGATGCGAATGTGTCGATATCTTCGGCGGTATTGCAGAGGCATAACTATACATAAAATCATTACATCTGAAAGAAATTCCCATAAAATCACACCTCTCCCACTGATAAATTTACCTTTATACAATTCAGTTATAAATATTATATCAAAAGACAGCAATTTTTGCAATTAAAAAAACAAGTTATGCAATTGGATATTTGTAAATTTTATGTTAAAATTATATATTAATACAGAGATAATACTCTCTTAAATCTTTCTCTCACAAAAGGGCTGCCGCACTTAAAAGTGCTCAGCCCCTCTTTTTTCGTCCTCAACACGCTTTATATATAAATTTCTTATACCCTTGTATTCGCCAAGTCCTCTCATAATACACTCAACAGAAAATCCTTCAGCTTCAAGCGCTTCTTTCCATTCAACAGCCATATCATTTATTGCATGGTCACCCGCAACAAGCATGAATGGCATTAATACAGCATTTCTGCATTCCTGTTTTTTTATTTCATCTATAATATTGCCAAGCTCCGGAAATCCCTCTACAGTTCCCACATATACATTATCAAAGCCGTCCGCCTTAAAATGATAATCAAGAGCCGGATATGCCGCATTTGCAAAATGCTCCGTACCATGTCCCATTAATATATAAATTTTGTCATTATCAAAAATATGCCCTATCGCCTTGATAACCTCAGCATAATCCTCAGTAAGAGATACAAGCGGACGTGTAATTTTAATATTTATTCTGTCTGAAAATATTTTTGCAGACTTTATTATTTTATCATACTCAAAACCGTTTATAATATGCGTTACCGCACATATAACCTCGCTGAATCCTTCATTTACCAGCTTCTCAAGCGCATCGCTTACTGTATCGGTTTCAACGCCGTCACGCTCATGCAGCTTTTTTATAATCATTCCGCTTGTGAATGCGCGTCTGACCTCATATTTCGGATAAGCCCGCCGTATATCCTCCTCTACCGCGCCTATAGTTCGCTCAAGAGTTTCACGATAGCTTGTTCCGAAGCTAATTACGAGAATTGCCTTTTTCATATATAATCTTTTCCGCCTCCCGCTTTAATTCTTCGGTATTGTCAAAAGAAAGCATCTGCTCTGAAACAAGAGTTTTTATAAGCTCATGCTTTTTTTCAACTTCAAATTCACCTTCTAAAATCATTTTTCTGTAATGCGATAAAACACCGCACAGCTTATCATATTTTTCACACATTTCGGAAAGCTCCGAGCATATATGGCTGCTGAGCGCCGGATATGCTCCGCTTGTTGACACAGCAATTTTAATGTCGCCATGCTCCGTATATGCCATAAACATCATATCGGAATTATCCTTATCGTCCGCGGACAAAAAAAGTCCGTTTCCTGAATTTCTTACATCATCGCCTATTTGACGGTTAAGCTTACTGTCATTTGTTGCAGCAACAACAATAAAGCTATTTTTTATGTCCCCCGGTGAATATTCCTTTTTTATATATTCAACGTCAAGAGAGTTGAATTTTTCACTAAGCTCCGGACTTATAACCCGTATAACGGCACCGTTTGCAAGCAGTGTTTTTGCCTTTCTGTATGCAGCGCAGCCGCCGCCTACCACAGTGCAAGGTCTGCCCTTAACATCAATCATAACGGGCATCATATCACATTTCCTCCAACCATTTTGCAGCCTCAACCGCATAATATGTTATTATCATTTTTGCGCCGGCGCGCTTCATTGCGGTAAGACTTTCCATGACGATTGCTTTTTCATCAATCCAGCCGTTACAGGATGCCGCCTTTATCATTGAATACTCGCCGCTGACCTGATAAACCGCCAACGGATAATTGAATTTATCGCTGACTGCTTTAACAATATCCAAATATGCCATAGCCGGCTTTACCATTATCATATCGGCGCCCTCCTCAATATCAAGCTCCGTTTCGATAATAGCCTCCTTTTTATTTCTGTAATCCATCTGATATGTTTTTCTGTCCCCGAATGCCGGAGCGCTGTCTGCAGCGTCACGGAACGGACCGTAAAATGATGATGAATATTTAACGCTGTAGGACATTATCAGAACATCATCAAAAGCGTTTTCATCAAGCGCATTTCTTATTGCTCTCACTCTGCCGTCCATCATATCTGAGGGAGCTACTATATCCGCACCTGCCCTTGCGCATGAAACCGCCGCCTTTGCAAGCAGCTCCAGCGTCTTATCATTCTGAACGTATCCGTTTTCCACAACTCCGCAATGACCGTGCGACGTATACTCGCAAAGACATATATCCGCAATTACCACAAGCTCCGGATACAGCTCCTTTGTAAGACGTATTCCGCGCTGAACTATACCGCTGTCATCATACGCGCAGCTTCCCGTTTCATCCTTATGCGATGGTATTCCGAAATACAAAACCGCCGTAATGCCGGCGTTTGTAACCTCTTTGAGCGCATTGGGCAAATCCTCCACAGAGTATCTGAATACACCCGGCATCGAGGGAACCTCCTCCGTTTCACCCTCGGTAATAAACATGGGATAAATCAAATCCGTTTTACTAATTGATGTTTCATGCACCAAATCGCGTATCTGCTTTGAAATTCTGTTTCTTCTTGGTCTTTTCAGCATTTTAGTGTCCCTCCGATTGTTCCGCCATTTTATGCGCCAGCACCAAAGGATTGGTGTCGCTCATTTTTCTGCGTATTATTTTTCCGTTTTTCACCTGAAAGGTTTCCATAATAATTTCGTTATTTTCCGCTTGTGCGAATGCTCCGACAGGCGCATGACATCCTCCGCCTGACAACGATAAAAACTCTCTCTCCGCAATTAATGAGCGGTATGTTTCTTCATCATTTATCGCCTGCATATATTTCTCCATAGCTCCCGCTTTTATTTCAACCGCTATAATACCCTGACCTGCCGCACAGACAAAGTCAAGCGGAATTATTTTAAAGCCTGTAATTCCCAGACGTTCCAATGCCGCACGGGCAAGCACTATAGCGTCATATTCGCCTTTACGCATTTTTTCTAACCGTGTATGAATATTTCCGCGAATGGGCTTTGTCTGCGCATTTGGAAAAAGCTCCTTGAGCTGATACTCACGTCTTATACTTCCTGTCCCTATTATGATTTTTGCCATCCTGTCCGAAAAATCAATTTTAGTGTCCCCACAACACACAAGCACATCCTCATGCGGACCTCGCTCAATAACCGCCCCTATGGAAAGTCCGTCGGGAAGCTCTGTCGGCATATCCTTCGCGCTGTGTACCGCCATCTGAATTTCTCCTGATAAAATTGCCGCTTCAAGCTCCTTTATAAATACACCCTTACCGCCGAAGCTTTGCAGTGATTTATCAAGCTGCCTGTCCCCCTTTGTGGATATTCCTATAATCTCAAATTCCTCATCGGGGAATGCTTTCTTTAATTTTTCAGCCACCAGCTCCGTCTGACGCATTGCCAGCGGACTTTTTCTCGACCCTATTTTAATCATTATACCGCCGCCTTAATTCCTCAATAAAATTTCCAAAGCTTATATAATCCATATCCGCCTTGGCGTCATATATTTTATGACGAAACATATTTATTTCGTCCTTATTTTCAAATTTATTTTCAATTTCCTCGAACAAATTCCTGTTTTCATAAAATATCTGCCATACAAGAAATTCGTTCAGATATTTCTCCAAAATTATTTCAGCCTTTTTAGCCTCCTCAATTTTTTTGTCATTGTTTATTTTGGAAAGCTCCTGAAGATTATCTATATTTTTATAAATATATCTGCCGCTGTTCTCAATATCCTTTGGAACGGCAAGATCAATAAATATTCTTCGTTTGTCAGTCGTTATTGCTTTTTCTGCCTGTACGGCCTCAATAGTATAATGCGGACTTGATGTCGCGCTTATTATAACATCCATTTTGTCAAGATACGCATATCTCTCTGAATAATCAATAATTTCCGCATCCTTGAAATCATCAAATAAAACCGTGTCATGCGTTCTTGTCGTAACAAATAAATTCACAACGCCCAGGGACAGTAAATCCTTGAATATTATTTTCCCCATTTTACCTGTCGCGCCGATTATAAGAGCGTTTTTCCCCGACAAGGTCCCCAGCACCTTTTCACACAGCTTTATTGCTATTGTCGCGACCGATACGGGAGTTTTTGAAAGCATGGTTTTGGTTTTTACCTTTTTCGCGCCGGTAACGGCAAGTCTGAAAAGCGTATTGCAGTAAATTCCCGTGGTTTCGTTTTCGACTGCAAGAGAGTACGCATCTCTTACCTGTCCCAAAATCTGATCCTCGCCTATAACCATAGACTGCAAGCCCGCAGCCGTATGCATCAAATGTCTTGCGGCTTCAATATCTTTGTATATTTCAATATACGGAATAATATCAAATCCACTGTCTGCTATTATATGACTGCTCAGATATTCCATAAATTTTCCACTCACATCATTTTCAGAAAACAAATAAAATTCACATCTGTTGCAGGTGGATACCAATACACACTCCGCCGCTATATTGCTCTTTATAAAGCGAAGTATTTCCGCTTGTTTTTTCTTTGTGAATGCCATCAGCTCACGCACATAAACGGGCGCTTTTTTATGGCTCAGACTAACCGCAATAAGCCTCATTTTATCCTCCTGTTTTAAATATGCTTTAAATATCGGGGACAGTAAATCCCTGTTTCTTGATTATAACTGTTGTAAAATATCCATAGCTGCCGTTTTCCTTTATAGGCTCTATCACTTCATTTTCCATTCCCACACAGCTCGTTACAACCGCATTTTCCGTCATACCGAGATTTTTAAGACAGGCATAAATTTTATCTATATTTTTTCCCGCCTTCATTATCACAACGTTATCAAACATTTCAATAACCTTTTTCAAATCAAGCTCCGTATTAACCGCCGGTATTACGGCAAGAGCTTCATTTTCTTCGCAAAGGCTTATACCGGCTTTTGCCGCCGCCGCACAGAAGGACGGCACTCCGGAAACAATTTCATTCTCATAGCCCAAATTCTTTATCTGCTTATTAATGTAGGTGCAGGTACTGTAAATTGAAACATCTCCCAGAGTAATCATAACTACATTTTTTCCGCTTTCAAGAAATGCCGCAATTTTTTCAATACCTTTTTTCCTTGATTCAAGCCGCACAGCTTTATCGGAGCTCATCAGAAATTCAATTTCCTCTATACGCTTGTCCTTTAAATCAAACGCTTTTTCAACAATATCGAAAGCGGTAGATTTTTCGCCGTACTTTTTCACAGGTATTGCTATTATGTCCGCACTTTTTATAAGCTTAGCCGCTCTTAATGTTATAAATTCCGGATTTCCCGGACCAATGCCTACAGAATAAAATTTTCCGCTCATTCAATATCCTCCAATATACATTGTACTATACCCTCAGCATCAGAATTTTCGGCAGTGCGGTATATTTTAATTCCGACTTCCTCTGCTGTTTTTGTTGTGCTGCTTCCTATAGAGATAAATTTAGTGTCCCTGAATAATTCCCTGTCGTCTACCATTTCATTGAATGACTTAACTGCCGAGCCACTCGAAAAAATCACATAATCCGCATCCTTCAGATAAAGCTTCAATGGCTCCGCCTTTTCAAAGCTTACCGCTGTTTTGTATATTGCCAAATCAGTATATGCTATACCGCGTTTTTCAAGCATTGATGTCACCTCGTCCGACGCAGCTTCCGCTCTTAACAAAAGCACATTATCGCTGCTTTTGAGCTCACCCTCAAGCAATCGTGACAGCGCGGCACTATTGTATTTTTCGGGAATATAATCTGCATATATTCCATATTCCTCCAAACGCTGAGCCGTACGTTTACCTACAACTGCAAATTTTTTATTGCACAAGGAACGAATGTCAATTTTCATCCTCCTGATATATTCAAAAAATATATCAACTCCGTTTACGCTTGAAAAAAGAATATGCGTATATTGAGGCAGCTTAAGTGACTTAAATTTATCATCATTTATCGGAATTGTTTTTATAATACTGATTTGCGTCAGTTCACCGCCGTACTTTTCCGCTTCATGCTGTATAGCCTGCGACACAGCCGTTGTTGCGGTGGAAATTATTTTTACACCGCAGAGCTTACCGCTTTTTCTAAACCACGGATTTCTTTTTTCAATAACCTCTCCTATAACTATAACTGCCGGCATAGTCATTTTCTCTTTTTGGGCAGTATCGGCAATAGTCGCCAGCGTTCCGACTGCGTACTGCTGATTATTTAGTGTCCCGTTTGAAATAACAGCCGCGGGAGTTTCCGGACTTTTTCCGCTTGCCATAAGTTTGTCACAAATTTTGGGGAGTGATTTTAAGCCCATCATAAAGACAAGCGTTCCTTCTTCATTTGCAAGCGTATGATAATCTATATGCTCATTTTTTTCATGTCCGGTTATTACATGAAAGGATGACGCCGCATCTCTATGCGTTACCGGTATACCGGCATAAGCGGCGGCGCTGTAGCAGGAGGATACTCCGGGAACAATCTCAAACGGAATACCGTTATCGGCAAGAATCTGCGCCTCTTCGCCGCCTCTTCCGAAAATAAAGGGATCGCCGCCCTTGAGCCTTACAACACTGCGACACTGCATGGCATATTTTACGAGCAGGAAATTCGTTTCATCCTGCGTCAGATGATGATTTCCCGAAATCTTTCCCGCATAAATAAGACGGCAGTCCTGCGGTGCGTTATTAAGCAGAGATGGATTTACCAAATGATCAAAAATAATCACCTCCGCATTTTTTATACATTCAAGTCCTTTCAGAGTTATAAGCCCATTATCACCCGGACCCGCTCCAACCAAATATACCATTTAAGCCTCCTGCATACACTAAAATATTTTCGTATTATTCGTCGCAAGCTTAGCCTGCGATGAATAGAGTCTGTTCACATAAAGCCTATCTGATTTTATGTGAACAAATTCTAAAATCCGCCGCCTATGCAGACGGTGAACACCTCAATTTATTTTTAATAAATCCATCAATTCCTTACGGGCGGCACTGATTGTAGATTTTGAAAAATCCACGTCAAGTCCGTCGCATTTATTCAGTATCTCAAGCAAATGAGAAATTCTCGGCAGCCGCAGATTGTGTTCTCTTAAAAGCTCCGGCTTTGAAAATATCTCCTCCGGACTTCCGTGCGTGAGAATTTCTCCGCTGTCGATAACATATATATAATCGGAATAAATAGGAACAACATCTATATCATGCGTTGAAAGTATAATAGTTGCTCCGTTATTTTTACATATATCCTCAAGCAGCCTCATAAGATAGCTCACACCCATAGGATCAAGTCCGGCTGTCGGCTCATCAAGAATAATCACCTTGGGCTCCATCACAAGAACACCGGCAATCGCCGCCCGCTTCTTCTGACCGAAGCTCAGCGCATGAGTAGGCTTATCCTTCAAATCCGCTATGCCGACACATTCCATCGCCTTATTGACGCGGTATTCAACCTCATCGGCCGGAAGCCGCATATTCATTGCGCCAAAGGATATATCCTCATATACCGACGCGGAAAAAAGCTGGTCGTCAGGGTCCTGAAAAACTATTCCTACATTGCGCCTTAATTGACGTATATATGATTTTTTATAAATTACTTTTTCGCCGTTATACCATACCTCACCTGATTTCGGTACGAGAATACCATTCAGATTAAGAAACAGCGTGGATTTTCCGGCTCCGTTTGAGCCGAGTACAGAGGTTATTTTCCCCTTTTTAAAGCTTATACTGACGTTATTCAATGCATTTTTTTCATCGTCATAGCTGTAACACAAATTTCTTGTTTCTATTATATTCATCTTACACACCGTATCTCCTGCATATAATCGCTGTAATTGCCATAAACATCACAAATACCGACATTGCAATATACCCATGTATATTCCGCGCATATTTGCCCTTCAAAAGCCGAATTTCGCCGTTGTAACCACGCGATTCCATAGCCGTATATGTTTTATCCGCCTGACGATACGCGCGTATAAACACGTTTGCCGCAAGCACACCAACGGAATGACAGCCAAGCCGCAGCGAGCTGTATCCCAAACGCGAGTCCTGCGCCGTATGAATACGGTCTGACGCGTCATGAAGAACAAATATATATCTATATACCAGCTCCATTATTTCAACTATAAAATCCGGTAATATACTTCTTCTTAGCAACCCGAACAAATCAATCATCGGTGTAGTAAGTGACAAAAAATACATACAGCTTAATGAACCGAAGCATTTTATCATTATACGAAAAGCTGTAATAATGCTATCTTTGCTTATGCCTATATATATGCTTCCAAGAGAAAAGGCATGGCTCATACCAAGCCGTGAGCTGCTCACAATAAGCACCGCCGCCGCCGAGCCAAGCATAACAAATGAAGCAGGAACTGTCATAAGATGAAGCAGATACTTTATTTTTGTTCCGCCGAAGCAGGTTATAAGCGTTGTCATTGAGAGAAGCGTAAGAATACTTATTACAAAGCTGTCTGCCCATATGCATATTACTATTGAGAAAAATGCCGTTAATACCTTTAAAAGCGGATTTATATCCCTCAGCCTTGACATATATGACAATCTATCAATCAACATTTAATTCTCCTTATTTTTGCCGGAGGTTACACGTCCGAGGACAAAACCAATCGTACCTGCGCCAATCGCCGCCTGTATACAAAACAGCAGTGATTCAATCTCACCTGACGGCGGTTCCCAAAGTGATTCAAACCAAGGCTCGTAATCCGCCTGAATTTCCGATACTGCGTCAGACGCTTCACCGTCTGAACCGCTAAACTCACTGTCACTCAAAAAAAGCAGCGGCACTGCAATTATAAGAATAAGCAAAGCTGCTAAAATTGTATTTTTAACCCAAACCTTCATTGCGATACCCCCTTATATAACTCTTAATTCCTTCAATTCACTTTTGCAGCTTACACTCAGCACATTAAAGATAATTACTGATAAAATACCCTCCGCTATTGCGATAGGCAGCTGAGTTGTTGCAAAAATTCCCATAAACTTCATTAAGGAATATCCTATTCCATCACCCGGAAACGCTAACGCAAGCTGTAATGACGTTATGCAATATGTAAACAAGTCGCCAAGAGCTGCGGCAAGGAATACGCCTAATCCTATCGGAGCATTGAGCTTTTTCATCAGTCTGAATATTCCATAGGAAACAAACGGACCGGCGATTGCCATTGAAAAGGTGTTTGCGCCAAGAGTTGTAAGTCCGCCATGCGCAAGCAAAAGCGCCTGAAAAATAAGAACTATAATTCCCAGCACAGACATTACCGAAGGCCCGAATAATATTGCTCCAAAACCTGTTCCTGTAGGATGTGAGCAGCTTCCCGTAACCGACGGGATTTTAAGTGATGAAATTACAAAAACAAACGCTCCTGCAAGCGCAAGCAAAAGCTTTGCTTTACCGTCACGGCTCATTTGTTTTTTCATGCTGATTCCGCCCGCAATCAGGAACGGAATACACAGCGCTCCCCATAAAATGCAATGAACACCGGGAATATATGCTTCCATAATGTGCATCGCATTTGCGCTTGTTATTGGTATAACAAGCAGAACTGAAAGTAATGCGACAAGTGTTTTTACATTGTCTGTTTTCTTGTTTGCTAACATAATTTTAACTCCTTTTTGTATTATTTTTATTAGCTCACAAGTACCTATTAAGATGTTTAATTTTAGGGTATCGAATGATTTAGTGTTAAATTCCCAGTTTGTGTCCGTAAATTTAAACAGAACAAAAACGCTTTTAGCTCACAGTTACACTGTGAACAGAAAAGTAATGTCTTTGTTTGTGCATTTTCTTTCTTAAAGAAAGAAAATGCATTTAATTCTTTTGCTCTATAGGAAACGGATAATTTCTATAAAGTAAAAAAAGCCGTTTTGGATTTATGTTTCCTCCGGCTTAAAAATCATAGGATTTCCTCTGCCATTGACCCATCGCTCGTAGGCACAAATGTGCATATGACAAGCAACCGGCGATCCGACTGTTACGGTAGCGGGACTGTGAGGGAATTGCACCCTGCTTCTCCATAAATTGCTGTCAGATACTTGATGTATCAGATTAATTTTACCATTGTTTAATCTGTTTTGCAAGTATTTAAGGAAATATTATGATATAAATGCACAAAAAAACCACTGTCATACAACAGTGGTTTTTGTAATTATCTATTCAAATTAGAATATTCTTACGATATCATGGTTCTGAACGAAGAATATAGCAAGTGTACCTGTTCTGCCTTCGCTTCTTGCAAGCTTGCTGTAAACAGTTACCTGGTAACCATCCTCAAGAGTTGTTGAATATGTTCTTTCAACATCGTAAGCGATATCAGCATCATCAGCATCGATTTCGCCAGCAACGATTAGAGCAGCCTTTACAAGAGCTACTGAGCTTTCAGCTGTTGCGCCTTCTTCGCAAACATCTTCCCACCAGTCGATACCAGCTTCAGCAAGAGCCATATACTGGTTCCACTTCTGCTCCTCTACAGCTGACATGCTGTAGTTAGCAGCGATTGTGTAAAGAAGTTCTTCTGCTTCATAGTAAAGACCGCTGTTGATGTACTCAGCAACCTTCTTGAAGCCTTCAAGCTTCTGCCATGAATCATACTTTGGCTGCTCAAGAATTAAAATCTGGAATCTTGTAGCATTGTACCACTTTTCGATTTCTGTCTTCTGAGCTGGTGACCAGCTAACATTTGAGTTGATTAGGTCAAGAAGCTCTGCTTCTGCCTCATAATAAAGACCCTGGCCGAAAAGTGTCTGAGCCTTCCACATTTTTTCGTTGTAATCAGGAGCTGCGAAAGCAACTGCGCTTGATGCCAACATTGCTGCACTAAGAGTAGCGCATACTAATTTCTTCTGAAGTTTCATTGAAACTACCTCCTTGTTTATTTTTTCATGTATGTATTCTAACATAATTTTCCTCGTTTGTCAACAAAAATTTGGATTTTTTTTTAATGTAATTATTCTAAAATATTTGTGTAAACATAATACAGCTTTGTTACAATAGTACATAAATCTGTGTTTTTATGATAAAAATTAGACTTTTGCAGATTTTTATTCAAAGCTTATAATGCCGCCAAACCGCAGTATGTTACATTACGGTTATTTATTTGTAATCTGAATTAATGGCAATTAAGTTTTTCATTTCCGTTTTATTACGTTCATGTTGTATATTAATGCTTCTAATTCAATTATTTTTCCAAAATTCTGTCTCTTGCTTTCCATTATAGATGTGGGGAATCCGCAGTTTCCACAGAAATAAGTGTTTGCTTCTATGTCAGCACCACAGTTACCGCAATAAGTTTTCAGGTTATCGTCCGGACTTATCTATATTTTTTGACCGCAATTATCACAAAATTGTGCGTTTGTCGGCAATTCATTTCTGCAGTTTGAGCATTTCATATTCTATCACCACACATTTTTTAAAATGCCGGATCGGAGGTATAATCGCAAATGTACAAACTTCCGTTATCGTTTTTTATTTTATATACCCAATGATCAGTAGTCACTTTAGCCGCACCGTTTTCATTAACATTCATTACCTCTGTAACCCAAACATAATAGTATCCGCCACCTTGACGTGCGTTGATGACATCTACCTTCTGATATGACTGATTTAACGTCGGATGCTTCTGCTTATACTCAACTTGCTGATTATATGCCGTTGTTCCCGGCTTAAGAAGCGGGGGCGCTTCATCTGTAATCTCGTTCATATAATCCGCACATTGCTTGTCGAATTCTTCAATTACAAATTTCAGCGCATTAAATGTTTTATCATCGGTTAATACCGTGTTATGTATATCAGGCATTCTTGTGTAAGTTAGAGCGGAATTATACAGATCCGTTCTATTTGAAATTGCAGCTCCGCTTGTATTTGAAACGGGTACTCCTGTATCAGACGCTGAATCCGCCGCGGGCATTGCCGCGCTTGACGGAGACGCGTTTGGAAAAGTCTGTTCCTTATTTTCAGGTTTGGCAGTCACCTGAGCGTTTATAGATATATCGGTATGTGTATCTGTATCGCCCTTGCTTGAATAAAGCATATATCCAATAGCACATGACGCTGCCGTAATACAAGCAACAGCAATTACCGCAACGACTATACCTGTTCGTCTTTTATATTTTACAGGTTTGCCGAACATAGTCTCAGCAGCATGAATACCTCTGACAGCGACACCACATTCACCGCAGAACAGCTCACCATTTTCTAATTTTGCACCACAATTTCCGCAGAATATACTGTTGTATCTTTCTGTCAGTCCAGCTGATCGAATTGGAGAACCGCAGTTGCCGCAAAAATCTATGTTTCCCTCTATTGCAGCACCGCAATTGCCGCAATGATGCTTTTGATTGATTTGTGTATGTATTTCTGCTTTATGACCGCAATTATCACAAAACAGGGCACCATCCGGCATTTCATTGCCGCAATTTGAACATTTCACTTATATACACCTACCTGATATTTTATTCTATATTTTTTTGAACGTGTTGATAATCTCTATATCCCGACCATGAGCCGCCCCATTCCCAGCCATGTACATTTACGAATATTCTATATATGTCCGTATTTTCACTTATATATGCCGCTTTTGCAATATCGTTGCTCCACAAAGATACATCCCGTGACCAATATTCGCTCGCATTTTGGTGTGCTCCATACCATTGGAGTTCACATACGGATTGATTTGAGGATTTATATCAATAGCGCATCCCAAAGCGTGCTTTGACAATCTTCCGGAACATCCGTAGATTCTCTGTAATTAAAGGCAGATGTGTTATTATGTTCTATTGATAAGAAATCATCCGCATCATAATAATCGACCAACTGCATACGTTCGATAGGAATTTTAGTCTTAATAATTTGATTAGTTATGTATAATACAATAGTAATCATGCATATGTTCTTCTTTTTTGGCATTATCCAATAACTGCAAAAATAATC
>JALEPO010000114.1 GCA_022768695.1 Clostridia bacterium | reverse complement strand
TTGAAACCGCAATATAGTGTTTTGACAATTATTAAAGCCATTCTCCAAAAAAATGGCTTTAATATGCACTTTTCACGAAAATAAACTCTACCGTACCCATGTACGCCGACGAGTTCATTTTCGTAAAATCTGAGCTAATTTCTCGAAGTCTCTCAGCGTGTAGACAGTTTTGTCTACACGCTGATGCGGTCAAAGACTTGACCGCATTTTTACTATAAAGCCGAAAATTACCTTAATGTTTAAAGAGGTAATGTTTTTATTAACCCAATTTGTAAAAGTGTTCAAAAAAGCCGGGATATGAAACATCAACACATTTTGTGTCGTCAAGAGTGCTGATACCGTCTGATAGCTGAGCAAGAATTGTAAGACTCATCGCCATTCTGTGGTCGCCGTAGGCTTTAAAATCTGCGCCGTGTATAGCCTTTCCGCCATGAATAATCATACCGTCATCTGTTTCGGTAATATCAATGCCGCATTTTTTAAATTCATCAACCACCGCGCGAATTCTGTTGGTTTCCTTAACTTTTAACTCCTGAGCATCCTTGATAACAGTTTCACCCTTGGCAAATACAGCCGCTACTGCAATTACAGGCAATTCATCAATCAGGCGTGGTATAATATCGCCGCCTATAACGGTTCCGTGTAGCTCTGCTGTAGATACTGTAATATCAGCAACAGGTTCTCCTGCAGCAGTTCTAATATTTTCTGATTTTATATTAGCTCCCATAGCCGAAAGAACGTCTATAATACCTGTGCGTGTAGCGTTAATTCCGACATTTTTAATTAAAATTTCTGAATTTGGCATAATTGAACCGAGAACCATCCAAAAAGCTGCGGAGGAAATATCCCCGGGGACTTCAATTTTCTGAGGTGACAATTCTTTCTGCGGATTTATTGTAATATCAAGACCATTGACATTAATATCAGCTCCCATAGCGCCAAGCATAAGCTCAGTATGGTCGCGTGATTTTTCAATTTCATGAATTATTGTTTGACCGTCTGCATAAAGCCCGGCAAGGATTATGGCAGTTTTGACCTGAGCGGAGGCAACGGACATTTTATATTCCATTCCATGTAATTTTGTACCTGTTATGTGCAAGGGACAGTAGTCGCCGGAAATTTTCGCACCCATAAGCGAAAGCGGCTCTACAACTCTTTTCATCGGTCTTTTGCATATCGATGCATCACCTGTTATTGATGTATCAAAGCTCTGACCTGCAAGAATACCGCATAAAAGACGGGTGGTAGTTCCGCTGTTGCCGGTATACAGAATTCTGTCAGGCTTGTTTAAACCGTAAAGACCATTTCCTTTTACAATAACGGTATTATCGTTTATGCCTATATCAATCCCCATATTTTTAAAACAATCAATAGTTGAAAGACAATCGGCGCCCTTTAAAAAACCGTTTATTTCGGTAGTGCCGCAAGCCAATGCTCCAAGCATAACACCACGGTGAGAAATAGATTTATCGCCGGGAACAGTCAGCTCTCCTTTGGCATACTTTATTTTTTTTATTTCGATACTCATTTTATGCCCTCCGATAATTAAAGATATGTATAAAACTATTATATCACAAATATTATAGAAAGACAAGAATTATATCAAAGGAGGAATTGTTTTTGAAAAAACAAAGCTTTATTACAGGCGCGATAATTCTTATGATAGCCAATGCCGTTTCAAAAATTCTTGGCGCGGTGTTCAAGATTCCTCTTACATATATATTAAAAGAGGAGGGAATGGCTGTTTTTAATATATCATTTCAGATATACATAATGGTTTTATCGTTTATAATTTCCGGTTTTCCTTTTGCCATTGCTAAGCTTGTTGCTGAATTTATCTCAAAAAGAGAATATGACGATGTTCGGCGCACGGTAAATCTTTCAACGCTTATATTAATTATAATAGGCATTGCAGGAAGCTTGCTGCTGTATTTCGGCGCGTCGTTTTTTGCATTGGCAATGAAGGAGGAAAAGGCTGTTTATGCAATAAAGGCGATTTCTCCGGCTGTGTTTTTTGTGGCACTGGGAACTGCGTATAAAAGCTATTTCCAGGGAGCGTCTAATATGATTCCTACGGCGGTTTCACAGGTAGTTGAGGCAGTGGTAAAGCTTGTCGCAGGGTATGCGCTGGCAGTGTTTTTTATAAGCTATGGCACGGCTAAAACAGCCGCCGGCGCTATTATGGGTGTCACAGCCGGAGAAATTATCGCTACAGCAATATTGATGATAGGATATTTTTTTAGCAGATGTAAGAAAAATAAAATATCAATAAAGCGAAAGAACAGTGAGATTATAAAGTCACTTATGTGTATTGCTATACCGCTTTTGTGTGCGTCAGTAGTTACGGATATGCTTAACGTTGTTGATACAACGCTGGTGAGAACAAGGCTTCTTAATGCCGGATTAAGCAGCGAAGATGCGAGGTTTCTTTATGGAGCATATACAGGATACGCTCTTACAGTATTCCATTTGCCTGTGGGAATTTTAGCAACACTCGGAGTAAGTATACTGCCGGTAATTTCGGGAGCAATTGCGGTCGGAAATACCGAACGTGCACAAAAAACCACAAAAACAGCATTAGAACTGACAATTTTTGCATCTGTCCCATGTTCTGTGGTGCTATTTACAGAGAGTGAGAATATATTAAAACTGCTTTTTAATAATCCATCCTCAGCCGTAATGCTTACAGTAGTATCGCCGTGTGTAATAATGATGTGTGTTTCACAAATAAGCTCTGCAGTATTGCAATCCTCCAATAAAATTATGCTTCCATTCTTTTTTTCGCTTATTTGTTCACTTATAAAGCTGGTGATAAGCTATATTCTTGTAGGGTGTCGTGAATATAATATATATGGTTCGGCGATAAGTGCAAATATAAGCAGCTTTATTATGATGGTTTTAAGTTTAGTCGCGGTAAAACGCCATTTATGTTTAAAATTTGATTTTAAGGCAATAATTATAAAGCCTGCGGCAGCTGCGGCGGCGATGTGCACGGTTATTTACTTTTTAAAAACACCTTTAAATGAACTGTGTAAAAGTTCTTTTTCCGAACTTTTTATTACTTGCGCCGTATCATGCACAGTATATATTCTTATGCTTATATTAACAAGAGCCATATCCTTTAAAGAATTGCGTAAAGTTTTAAAATAGCTTGTAAAAAGCTATAAAAAGTGATATAATAAATTACTGGAAAGGCGGTATTTACAAATGAAAAATTATACAATAGATGACTTGCTAAATATAATGGAACAGCTGAGAGGAGAAAACGGCTGTCCGTGGGATAGAGTGCAGACTCATGAGAGCATTAAAAAAAG
>JALEPO010000072.1 GCA_022768695.1 Clostridia bacterium | reverse complement strand
TGACGACCAATACACAATCAATGCCCTTGCGGTGTATAAGGACCGACTTTATGCAGGCTGTGACGGGGGACTTGTAATTGTGTTCACCAACTGCGAAAAGTGCTATAAGCTGAAAAAGGCTTGTGATATAGACATAAAGCAGATGAGCATTGTTGATGGAATTATGTATGCAGGCGACGGTGAAACTAACGTTGAAATCAATATGAGCGATATTGGCGGTGATTCCATTGAGGCTGACGAGGCGAGAGTCTTGCTTGCAAACGGAGCAGTGCTTGTTGACGTAAGAAGCGCGGAGGAATATGCTGAAAAATCAGTTGAGGATTCTGTAAATATTCCGATTGATATGCTTGAAGAAGAACTTTCGTCATATGACAAGGATGCGGCTTTGATTTTCTGCTGTGCATCCGGCATGAGGGCATCATCTGCTGTGGAAAAGGTAAAAGCAATGGGATTTACAAATGTATATAATCTTGGAAGCGTTGACAAGCTTATGTGATAATCAGTTATTGAATAAATAAAAAAAACAAAGAACGGCATCAAATCAATGTCGTTCTTTGTTTTATCACAAATAATATTTTATTCGGTTATATATATTTTTGTGCGGAGAGGAATATATGCGCTCAGCCAGTTTATGTCTGAAGGATGAAGTCTGATACAGCCGTGTGAAATCTTTGCTCCGACGGTTCCGTCATATTCGCCGCCTCCATAGTAAAGAAGCGTTGAATGAAGCGCATAGCCATTATAGAAACGAAGAACAGGACCTACATAATAAGAATCATAATTCCAACTTGAAATATGTTCTATATATTCAAACTGTCCCGTAACAGTTTCTGTGCCCGGCGCGCCTATTGCGCAAGGGAATTCTTTTATAAGCTCCCAGTTGTGCGTAGAACCAAGATAAACTCTGGTTTTAAATTCTGATTTTGAAACCCAAACAAGGTAATCTGTGCTGCTGCTTATACCGTCACGGTTGACGGGAGAAGAGTTTCTGAAAGCCTTTACAAGTGATGATTCACCAAGAACAACATCAAGATGCTCGCCAAAATCATATACAGTAATATCTGAGCCGATTCCTTCTGCAAGCGTTCTTACAGGAACATAAATTGAACCGTCAATATAACATGGCTCATGAGGAGCATATACAGTTTCGCCAAGCACTGTAGAATATGTCGTTCCTATATTAAAAATCACTTCATCGGTTCCTACTGAGCATACAACACTGTCATAGAAAGCGTCATATTTTACATTCAGTCCAAGCGCTTCCGCAACCTGTCTGACAGGAACCATTGTGCTGGAATCTACAAGTCTTGCCCGCGGCGAAAGAGTAAATAAATCATCGTTAATATAAATATTTACGCCTTTTTCGTATCTTGGATCTCCTTCGAGAGCAAATTCATCACCGCGTATATAATTATTATTTTCGTCAAGGTAACCGTATGTCTGTACAACGAAAGCTTCTCCGGCGCCTATAACCGTATCGTAATATTTAAGTGAATTAATTCCGTTCACAAGCTTTAATTTGAAGGATTCACCCAAGGTATATTCCGGTATATCAAAGTGTGCTCGTATCATATTTGTTTCGCTTGAAATCCATTCATTATATGTTCCGAGCAATTCATCACTCATGCTGTACAATTCAAGATTGATAAAATCATCAATGTGAAATTCATGCTTGAGCATTGTTATATCAAAATCAATGGTTGAGGAAGAATTGTTTATTTCAATTCCATCATCTGTTTTATAGGCGATAACTCCTTCAGAGAAGGTAGTATCGAAATTAATTTCTGATATATCAATGGCATCAGAAGTTATTTCGATCATTGGATCGGCTTCGGGAATTTCGGGAAGCTCATCCGCAAAAGCGGCTGTGGTAAATGCTGCAAGAACAGCGACAGCCAATAAAAAAATATTTTTTTTCATTAGAAAACCCCCAGTTTAGTTATATTATGTTAAATTTGTGTTACTAATATATTACCATACAAATAAATGTAAGTCAATAAAACGCACAAAAATAAAATTACCATATAATGTTAGATGAAATATTAATTTTTTATGCAAAATTTTTATGTGCAGCTTACTCTGTAAGCTTGCCGTAGATAATTCCGTTTTTTAAGCTTTCGAGCTTGACGTTTGCAAAGCAGCCTGATAAATCTCTGTCTGATTTCACATGAACATTTATATAGTTAGCAGTTTTTCCTTCAAAAAAGCCGTCACGAACAACCTGTTCAAAAAGAACAGGCATAGTTTTTCCTATATGACGTTTAAGAAAATCATCGCGTGATTTTTCGGTTGCTTCAATAATCATTTTGCTTCTGGCATCTTTTGTCTGAGAGCTTATCTGATTTTGCCGCTTTGCGGCAGGTGTACCCTGTCGCGGTGAATACTGAAACACATGAGCGTCAGCAAAACGGATTTCATTAATAAAATCAAGAGTATGATTAAATTCTTCGTCCGTTTCTCCCGGAAAGCCGACCATAATATCAGTGGTTATTGCCACATCAGGGAAGCTTTCGCGCAATCCGTCAACAATTTCTTTATATTGCGCGGTCGTATATTTACGGTTCATCCGACGTAGAGTTTCATCACAGCCGGATTGCAGCGATATATGAAAATGCGGACAAAGCTTTTTTACGGACTTGATTTTTTCGACAAAGCTGCGGTTAAGCGTCATTGGCTCAATTGAAGAAAGACGTATACGCTTTACACCTTCAATTGTATCTGCTTTTATAAGCAAGTCCTCAAGCGAGGTGTTTTTTAAATCTGTTCCGTATGAAGCAACGTGAATACCAACAAGAATAATTTCCGCAAAGCCGTTGTCTGTCAGCTTTTTTATTTCGTCAAGAATTTCATCTTCGCTGCGGCTTCTGACAGGACCGCGCGCGTATGGAATAATACAGTATGAGCAGAATTGATTACAGCCCTCCTGAATTTTTATAAAAGCGCGTGTTCTGTCAGAATAATTTTTAATTTTAAGCTCCTCAAATTCGTGTGTACACATAATATCGGTAACCTGATTTATTTTTGAGGATATGTTAAGTTCTTCTATATTTTTAACAATATTTTTTCTGTCCTTGGTGCCGAGCACAAGATTAACACCGTCTATTTTCATAATTTCTCCCGGTGCGGTTTGTGCATAGCAGCCTGTAACGGCTATTATTGCGTCAGGATTTGTTTTTTTTGCGCGTCTGATTATCTGACGTGACTTTCTGTCGCCCATATGTGTTACCGAACAGGTATTAATAACATATACATCAGCGATTTCATTAAAATCACATATTTCGTATCCGGCATCTGAAAACAACTCCGCCATAGCTTCTGTTTCGTATTGATTAACCTTGCAGCCTAATGTATAAAATGCAGCTCTTTTCATATTTTCTCCTTTTTTATTTATGATTTAGCCATAAAAATCCAAAAAAATTTAAATGAATGTTAGCACTATTATATAAAATTTTTTTGTAAAGTGCAATACCTATTGACTAATTAAAGGAAAAGTTGTATTATATAATCGTAATCAAAAATAGGATTACATTCATATACGGGGACATTTATTTATGTTAGGAGGAATTAAAAATGAAAACATTTGATTTATTACTAAGTTCAATTAACAATGTCAAGGATTTTGTAAACATCGTAAGTAAGTATGATTTTGATGTTGATTTAACATCAGGAAGATATGTTGTAGACGCTAAGTCAATTATGGGTATTTTCAGCTTGGATTTATCAAAGCCGATTAAGGTTGAGGTTCATTCAGATGACTGCGATAGCTTTATTGCTGAGCTTGATAAGTTCATAGTTAAATAATTACTTAACAGACGAAAACTGCTGCATTTATATTTGTAGCAGTTTTTTTGTGCTTGAAAAGAATATCGGGTGTGCTTCATTTAAGATGGCAGCTTGTTTGTTACGGGTATTTTTTTTCGGCTTTTAACATAATAATATTTATAGCGTTTATGAGTCAAATAGAAAAAAATCTGTAACCATACTGACATACTGTTTGAAACGGACTGCTAAGAGCATTTTTCAGCTTTTGGAAGGGAGTTAAGGCTTATAAAAATGATAAAATTCAGCAAAATTTATATCAATCCGATAACAGTTGCAATGCTTGCGGTATGCTATATAATGCGCCGTTTGGAAATATTTTATATTACATACGCAATTATGACGCTGCATGAGCTGTCGCACTTTGCCGCGGCAAAAATGATAGGCTTAAAAATATCATATATAGCATTTCATCCGTTTGGCGTTAATTTGAAATTAAAAAATAAACTGATTTGCCGTCTGAGCGATGAGATTATTCTATATATGGCGGGACCGTGCTGTAATATTCTGCTTGCCTGCGCTTCGCTTGTGTTTTTGAGAAGCTGCCACAATCAATGGCTGTATTTCTTTTATATAAGCAACGTAATGCTTTTTTGCGCTAATATGCTTCCGATAGTTCCTCTTGACGGCGGAATTGTTTTAAAAAAGCTGTTGATGTATCGGATAGGATATAAGCAGGCGGGAAAAATTATGACTGTTGTTTCCGTATGTATTGTTTGTGCATTGACCGCCTTAGGTATATATGTGCTTTATGTAACGCATTTTAATTATTCAATATTATTTTTATCTGTTTTTTTATTGGGAAATATTTTTACACAGAAGGAAAAATATAATGTTGATTATGTTAAAGAGCTGATGTTTTATGAAAGGAAAAATTCCAAAAGGATACGGCATCATATATCCTCTCTTGATGAAGATTACAGAATAACTGCAAAAAAATTTAATGCGGGAACGTATTCGGTAGTTTATTATGTTGACAATAATGGAAAGATAAGTAAAACAATGACCGAAAGAGAGATAATAGATAAAATCCTGAAATGATTTTATCAAACGTATTACAAAATGATAACAACTATAGAAATTTTGTTCGATTTATGATATAATTAACAATGTATGCGTTGGGACAATGTATACACTGCCGTAACAGAACGGCAGAATTAATTTAACGGAAAGAAAGGCTAACTATATGGCTGCAAAGAAAAAGACAAATTCAAGAACAAAATCAAAGAGAAAACAAGCGAAGAACCATTATTCTACATATGTGATTTCAGATTTGATTATTACCTTGCTTCTGGCTGTTTTTATGTATGTTGACGGCGGTGACGGCGGAATTATTAATACATTGGTAAAACACGTTTTCTGCGGCTTGTGGGGCGTTGTAGGGTATTTTATGCCGGCAGTAACAGGAGGACTTTTTATTTATCTGATAAAATATAAAGATATAAATCGTTTTTGGAATAAACTGCTGTTGCTTTTGCTTGCGATGATAAATGTCAGCGCAATAATAAATCTATCCGCTGACACATCAATAAGCGACGCTTATTACTGGGGGTCTGAGTACTGCATAGGCGGAGGATTTTTAGGCGCCTGCGTAAGTGTGTTTATGGAAACTATGGTGCAGAAAGTTGCTTCATACATCATTTTGTCATTTACGCTGATAATTCTGGCAAGCTTTATTGCTCATGTATCAATTTTTAGTGCGATTGCAAAATATATACGAGTAATGTTTTTTGATGTAAAGGAAAAATACGAGGATATTCGTGATGATTACACAGAGAAAAAAGAACAGCGTATTCGTGAGGAAGCCTATGAATATGAGGAAAATACCGTAAATGACGCATTGGAGGCGGCAAATTCCTTCGCATTTGATAATGAACCAAAGCAAAAGAAAGCGCCTGCGAAGGAAAAGAAAGCCGTAAAGAAGGATAAAAAAGAAGTAAAGACAGAAAATATGGTTGTATCGGAGGAGATTTTTTCAGACGGTATTGATGAGGTTTTCGGTAAGCTGGATAATGATAATATAACATCGGAAAAAGCGCCTGTTAAGGATGCTGCGGACAAGCAGCCAAAGAACAAGCAGATTAATGAACCGAAGAACGAGGAGGTAAAGGAGAAGGCTTCAAAAATTACAGAGGCGGAAAAAGATGAATTTCATCAGGAGCTTAATGAGGCAATTGAAAAGCCGCCTGTTGAATATATCTATCCATCAATAGTTTTGTTGAATGAGCCAAAGTTGGTAAACGGCGACCAGCGTGAGGAAATGCGTAAAACAGCTGAAAAGCTCATTGCAATATTGGACAATTTCGGTGTTAAGGCAAAGCTTTTGCAGGTCACGCAGGGACCTACAGTAACTCGTTATGAGATACAGCCGGATACGGGAATAAAGCTTTCCAAAATAGTAGGTCTTGCTGACGATATTGCGCTTAATCTTGCAGTATCAACTGTTCTTATTGCGCCTGTTCCCGGCAAGGCTGCTGTAGGTGTGGAGATACCAAACAAGAAGGTAAACAGTGTTTCAATCCGTGAAATACTTGATACTGCCGAGTTTAAAAATGCAAAATCAAAGCTTACAATAGCCTTGGGTAAGGATATTGGAGGCAATGTTGTAATAGGAGATATTGCCAAAATGCCGCACGTTCTTATTGCCGGAGCTACAGGTTCGGGTAAGAGTGTGTGCATTAATACGATTATAATGAGTATTTTGTTCAAAGCATCGCCTGAAGAGGTAAAGCTTATAATGGTTGACCCTAAGGTTGTTGAATTGGGGGTATACAATGGTATTCCGCATCTTCTCATACCGGTTGTGACTGAGCCGAAAAAAGCGGCGGGTGCATTAAACTGGGCGGTTGCGGAAATGATGCGTCGCTATGACCTTTTCAAGGAAACGAGCGTCAGAAAGCTGGAATCATACAATAAACTTATGGAAAGCACCGGCGGCGATAAGATACCGCAGATTGTTATAATAATAGATGAGCTTGCAGACTTGATGATGGTTGCAGCAAAGGAGGTTGAGGATTACATAGTTCGTCTTACACAGCTTGCCAGAGCTGCCGGCATACATCTTATAATCGCAACTCAGCGACCGTCGGTTGACGTAATTACAGGTCTTATCAAAGCAAATGTACCGTCAAGAATTGCGTTTGCTGTATCAAGTCAGGTGGACAGCCGTACAATTCTTGATAAGGGCGGAGCGGAAAAGCTTCTTGGTATGGGAGATATGCTTTATTATCCTATGGGAGCGCGTTCAACAACTCGTGTGCAGGGAGCGTTTGTGTCAGATCCTGAAATAGAGAGAATACTTGAATTTATTAAGGAAAATATGGGCGAGAGTCATTACAGCGATGATTTGGCAGAGCATATAGAAAGATGCGCTACCGGTGAAAACGGCGTTACACCTGATGTTGAGGATGACGGCGATCCACTTTTGCAGGAGGCAATTCAGCTTGCTGTTGAATGCGGAAAGATTTCAACGTCGCTTGTTCAGCGCAGATTAAGCGTAGGATATTCCAGAGCCGGACGAATTATAGATCAGATGGAAGCAAGAGGAATAATTTCAGGAGCAAACGGTTCAAAACCGCGTGACGTATTAATCAGTCATGCGGATTTGAATACTGTTGAGGATAGCTATGATGAAGAATGATTTTTTACCAATATCAAAAGCGGATATGGAAAAGCGCGGCTGGGACGAGCTTGACTTTTTATATATTGTCGGTGACGCATATGTGGATCATCCCAGCTTTGGTCATGCGATAATTTCGCGCGTGCTTGAAAGTCACGGCTATAAGGTTGGTATAGTTGCATTGCCGGACTGGCATAAAACAGATGATTTTTTGCGTATGGGCAGACCTAAGCTTGGAGTTCTTGTTACAGCGGGAAATATAGACAGTATGGTAAATCATTATACCGCAAGCAAGAAAAAAAGACATGATGATTCATATGCGCCGGGAAACAGGGCAGGTATGCGTCCGGACAGAGCGACGATTGTTTACTGTAACAGAATCAAGGAAGCATTTGGGAATATACCCATTCTTATAGGCGGAGTTGAAGCGAGTCTGAGAAGGTTTGCGCATTATGATTACTGGGATGATAAAATCCGTCGCTCAATTCTTTTTGACAGCAGAGCGAGCATACTGATGTATGGTATGGGGGAAAAGCAAATTGTTGCTATTGCAGACAGACTTCGCAATGGAGATGATATAAGTGAAATAACGGATATTCCCGGAACCTGTTATATAGCATCGGAATACGATATGAATAAATCCGTGCTTTTGCCAAGCTTCGAGGAATGCGTGGAAAGCAAGCGCTCATATGCTGATTCGTGCAGAATACAATATTATGAGCAAAATCCGTATATTGGCAAAACACTTGTCCAAAAGCACGGTGATAAATTTCTGATACAGAATCCTCCGATGCCGCCTCTTGAAACAGATGAGCTTGATGAGGTTTACGCGCTTCCGTATATGAAAAACTATCATCCTATATATGAAAAAGACGGCGGTATCCCGGCAATTCAAGAGGTAAAATTTTCACTTGCCGCAAACAGGGGTTGTTTTGGAAGCTGTAACTTTTGCGCGCTTGCATTTCATCAGGGCAGAATTGTTACTTCAAGGAGCGATGAGTCGCTTATTAGAGAAGCAAAGGAAATGGTTAAGGATAAGGACTTTAAGGGTTATATCCATGATGTAGGAGGCCCTACAGCGAATTTCAGAGGGCCTGCCTGCAAGAAGCAGCTTAAGCTTGGCGCCTGCAAGGATAAGCAATGTCTGTTTCCGAAGCCGTGTTCAAATATGGAAATATCCCATAAAAAATATCTCGAGCTTTTACGAAGGCTGCGTAACATAAAGGGTGTAAAAAAGGTATTTATCCGTTCTGGAATACGATTTGATTATCTTGTAAATGATACTGACGATACATTTTTCTATGAGCTTTGCAGGCATCATGTAAGCGGACAGCTAAAGGTTGCTCCGGAGCATATAAGCGATAATGTGCTAAAATATATGGGTAAGCCTGAAAACAGCGTTTACAACCGTTTTTCGGAGAAGTTTTACAAGATAAACGAGAAAATAGGGAAGAAGCAATATCTTGTACCTTATCTGATGTCGAGTCATCCGGGAAGCACCTTAAAGGATGCTATAAATTTGGCTGTATATTTAAAGGAGCATAATATAAATCCGCAGCAGGTGCAGGATTTTTATCCTACACCGGGTACTATATCAACCTGTATGTTCTATACGGGACTTGATCCATTTACTATGAAGAAGGTGTATGTTCCCAAAACACCTAAGGAGAAGCATATGCAGCGTGCGTTGCTGCAATTCAGAAATCCTGAAAATTATACGCTTGTGTATGACGCGCTGACAAAGGCGGGACGTACAGATTTAATTGGTTACCAAAACAGATGTCTTATAAGACCGCCCAAGGGCGATATTTTAAATGAACAGAGGAGGAATAAAAATGGCACAGCTTTTAATGGGAAAGGAAGTTTCAGCAAGAATAAAGGCGGAGCTGAAAGCAGAGGTAGAGGAACTAAAGGCAAAGGGAATAAATCCGGGACTCGCCGTAATAATCGTGGGTGAGGATCCGGCAAGTCAGGTGTATGTAAGAAATAAGGAGCTTGCCTGCGATGCCTGCGGAATTTATTCGGAAAAATACGCTCTTCCGGCAGAAACAACTCAGGAGGAATTGCTTGCTCTTATAGATACACTGAATAAAAAGGAAAGCATTTCAGGAATACTTGTTCAGCTTCCGGTTCCCAAGCATATTGATGAGGAAACAATAATTAATGCGATTGACCCTAAAAAGGATGTTGATGCATTTCATCCGATTAATGTAGGAAAAATCATGGTAGGAAATTATGATTTTGTACCATGTACACCGGCGGGTGTGATGGAGCTTATAAATGAATCGGGAATAGACGTAAGTGGTAAGGAATGTGTTGTGGTAGGCAGAAGCAACATTGTCGGCAAGCCTCAGGCTATGCTGCTGCTCCATAAAAACGGAACGGTTACAATATGCCATTCACGGACGAAAAATCTTGCCGAAAAGACAAGACAGGCTGATATTCTTGTTGCAGCGGTTGGTATACCGAATTTCATTAAGGGCGATATGATTAAAGAAGGCGCAGTTGTAATTGACGTGGGAATTAACCGTCTTGATAACGGCAAGCTGTGCGGTGATGTGGAATTTGAATCGGCAAAAAAGGTTGCGGGTGCAATCACTCCTGTTCCGGGCGGCGTAGGACCTATGACAATTGCAATGCTTATGAAGAATACAGTTAAAGCCGCATTGATTAATAAAACTAAATAAGATATTGGCTAATAGAAAAAAGCTCACAAAATCAAGCAATGAGCGCCTGATTTTGTGAGCTTTTAGCATATGCGTTTTAAAGCAAACAGAAAATAACTGCCAAGGAGTAAAGCCCCGGCAGTTATTATTTATCTGATCTTATTTGCTTAATTTTTGTAGAAATGTGCGTGTGCGCTCATTTTTAGGATTATCAATTACCTCCGACGGAGTGCCCTCCTCAAGAATTACACCGTTATCTATGAAAATCACACGGTCGGAAACATTTCTTGCAAATTCAATTTCATGTGTTACAATAACCATTGTCATTTTTTCCTCCGCAAGCTGCTGCAGGATTTTCAGAACCTCTGCGGTTAATTCAGGGTCGAGCGCTGATGTTGGCTCATCAAAGAACAGCATCTTAGGATTTAGCGCGAGCGCTCTGGCTATAGCGACTCTTTGCTGCTGACCGCCTGACAGCTCGCAGGGATAATTATCAATCTTTTGGATAAGACCTATTCTGTTAAGCAAATCGTGTGCTTGGGCGTCTATCTCATCATAGATTTGCTTTTTATTTGTCTTAAAATCAGACCGTTCCTTAGCCAAAAGACGCGGTGCAAGCGTTACGTTTTCCAGTACGCTGTACTGAGGAAAAAGATTAAATGACTGAAAAACCAATCCAAAATTAAGCTGACGACGGCGGATTTCCTCTGTGCTGATTTTTTTCTTTTCATCAGCGTCAAATATTACTTCTCCATCAACTAAAATCTGCCCCTTTGTGGCGGTTTCAAGAAAGTTTATGCATCTTAGCAACGTGGTTTTGCCGCTTCCGGATGAACCCAATATTGAAACGATTTCACCATTTTCCATAGAAAAATCAATGCCTTTAAGAACCTCTGTTTTACCAAAGCTCTTATGGATATTTTTTACTTCAAGAATTGACATATAAAATTTCCTCCTTATGCCTTGTAATATCCGAGCTTCTTTTCAAGCCAGCCGAAGAACAGAGTAAGTATTCCGCACATTGCCAGGAAGAAAAGACCGGTAGAAAACAGCGGCCATATAATGCCCATCTTTGAAAAACGCTCCGCGCTCATGATGATTTCCGCAACACCTATTATACGGGCAAGCGAAGTATCCTTGGTAAGCGTGATAACTTCATTGCCCATCGGCGGAACTATGCGTTTTATAACCTGAAACAGCACAATGCGGGTAAAAACTTGTGTTTTTGTAAGTCCAAGCACCTGTCCCGCCTCATATTGTCCTTTTGGTATGCTCTCTATTCCGCCGCGGTATATTTCTGAGAAATAAGCGGCATAGTTTATAATAAACGCTATAAATGCCGCAGTCATTCTCGACTGCATTGGAGTATTAAAGAGCAAACCCGGCGCATATAACACTATAAAAAGCTGTAGCATAAGCGGTGTGCCTCGGATTATCCATACAAATATCTTTGATATGTATGCAAGAGGCTTAAACTTAGACATTGAACAAAATGTTATCAGCAGTCCAAGCGGAATTGCGCACAAAAGTGTGCCGAAAAATATTATCAGGTTATATTGAAATCCGTCAAAAAGTGATAGCCATTTATCCATTATATTACTCCCAAAAAGTTTGATTACTTAACCAATAATAAGTCTGCCAGACCGTACTTCTCTGCGATTTTTGCAAGAGTTCCGTCAGCTGCAAGCTCCTGCATAGCAGTGTTAATTGCATCAGTAAGGTCGGAATTCTTTCTGCACGCAACACCGTACTGCTCTGATTCAAAGCCTTTGTCAATCAGAGAAAGATTTGAAAAGCTTGTGTTCTCGCCAACTGAGCTTGCTGCCATAACGTAGTCGATAACAGTTGCGCCTGATGTTCCTGAAGCAACATCCATAAGAGCTGTAGCCTGTGAATCAACTGCTGTGTATTCAGCGTTTGCAAAAAATTCGTCTGATGTTGCAAGCTCTTCGCCGGCAGAGCCGCCTTCTGCAATAACCTTTACTCCTTCAAGGCTTTCTGTATAAGCGTCAGCGTTTTCAGCTTTTGCAACTATAACCTGTCTGTTTTCAAGATAGGGAATAGAAATTGACATTGATTCCTGTCTTTCAGGTGTAATTGTCATACCATTCCAGATGCAGTCAATGTTCTTTGAATTTAGTTCAACTTCTTTTGAATCCCAGTTGATTTCTATGAACTCCGGTGTAACACCGATTTTTTCACAAACTGCCGAAGCAAAATCTGTTTCAAAACCAATAAGATTATTGTTGTCATCAAAGTAGTTAAGCGGATTGATAATCGTATATCCGATTTTCAATGCTCCGTTTTCACGGATTGTTTCTAAATCCGATGCAGTATCTGCAGGTTTCTGTGACTGAGTTGTGCAAGCTGTCATTGTAAGCGCTAATGAAAGCATTGCAATAATTGACAAGATTTTTTTCATAATTAAATATCTCCTTTATATAGTTTGACATTAAGTCATAATAAGATTTTACCACTTTAACGTGTTAATGTCAATAATTATTTGCATTGTACAGGAATAAAAAGAATTTGACAAATATGTTGAAAGTATAATTACAAATATACACTTAATATTTTTATATAAGTTCAATAACGTAATAACTGCTGCGAAAAATCCGCAGCAGTTATTTTTATTTAGTAGCAAATTATATATTGTAAAGTAATTCTGTGTATGTCGGGAATGGCCAGTATTCCTTTGCAACTATTGTTTCAAGAGTATCGGCTGTTTCGCGCAGCGCATCCATAGCAGGAATAACTGTATCCTTGTAGTACATACCCACTGCATACGGATCAACGTCAGGAACGTCTGTTGCAGCGTCAAGAACATCAATCTTAGACATTAAGTCTTCTGTAAGCGCTGTAAGAGTCTTAGCCTTTTCAAGCTCGTTAGGAGCTTCAATACCAAGAGCCTTCTTTGACGAAAGGTCATCAGTAACAAACTTTGTATATTTCAAGCAAGCAGGAAGAATTTCCTGTTTAGCCATTTCAAGCATTGTAAGCATTTCAAAATGAAGTGTATTGTTATAATCCTCCATCATGATTTCGCCTCTTGTCTTAACTTCAACCTCAGTGAACACACCCTGCTTTGAGAACAAATCGATTGATTTCTGAGATGAGAAATAAGGCATAGCGTCAGGAGTTGTCTTAAGATTATACAGACCTCTTTTTTCAGCTTCTTCAACCCATTCATCACTGTAGCCGTTGCCGTTGAAGATGATTCTTTCATGCTCCTTAAAAATCTTTATTGCAAGATCAAGAGCAGCCTTATGCACATCACTGCTGCCTTCAAGCTCTTCTGCGATTTCTGTCAATGTTTCAGCAACAATTGTGTTAAGAACAATATTGATACCGCCGATTGACTGTCTTGAACCAGGCGCGCGGAACTCAAAACGGTTTCCTGTGAATGCAAATGGGGAAGTTCTGTTTCTGTCTGTTGTATCCTTTTCGATGTCAGGCAATGATTCAACGCCTGTTTCGATAAGCTTACCTTCTTCATACTTAACACCCTTGCCGCTCTTTAACTGATCTACTACAGCCGCAAGCTGGTCGCCCAGATACATTGAAATGATAGCCGGAGGAGCTTCGTTAGCGCCTAATCTGTGGTCGTTGCCGGCTGTTGCGACAGATACTCTCAAAATATCTGCATAGTCATCTACAGCCTTGATAACCGCTGCAAGGAACAACAGGAACTGAACGTTTTCTTCAGGCTTTTTACCCGGCTTTAAAAGAAGCTCGCCGTCTGAAGTACCGATTGACCAGTTATTGTGCTTACCTGAGCCGTTAATGCCCTCATATGGCTTTTCGTGAAGCAGACAATAAAGTCCATGACGGTCAGCAACCTTTTTAAGAACCTCCATAGTAAGCTGGTTGTGGTCGTTAGAAATGTTTGTTGTTGAGAAAATAGGAGCAATTTCGTGCTGAGCCGGAGCAACCTCGTTATGCTTTGTTTTTGCAAGCACACCAAGCTTCCATAGCTCCTCGTCAACCTCTTTCATGAAGTTGGCAACTCTTTCCTTAATCTGACCGAAGTAATGGTCATCCATTTCCTGACCCTTTGCCGGCTTTGCGCCGAACAATGTTCTGCCTGTCAAAAGCAAGTCCTTACGCTGATTTCTCAGTTCCTTGTCAACAAGGAAATACTCCTGTTCAGGACCGACGTATGCAACAACTCTCTTAGGATTTTTGCCGAACAGAGCAAGAACTCTCTTTGCTGCTTTATCAATTGCTGCTTCACTGCGAAGAAGCGGAGTTTTCTTATCAAGAACTTCACCTGTATATGAAACGAATGAAGTAGGAATGTATAATGAGTGATCCTTAATGAATGCGAATGATGTAGGATCCCATGCCGTATAACCTCTTGCCTCAAATGTAGCTCTCAAGCCGCCGGAAGGGAATGAAGAAGCGTCAGGCTCACCCATAACAAGCTCCTTGCCTGAAAATTCCATGATAACAGTTCTGTCATCTGTAGGCTGAATGAATGAATCGTGCTTTTCAGCTGTAAGTCCGGTCATAGGCTGGAACCAGTGTGTATAATGTGTACAGCCGTTCTCAATAGCCCAGTCCTTCATAGCGTTGGCAACAACTTCAGCAACTGAAATATCAAGCTTTGTACCGTCATTAATTGTCTTTACCAGTGATTTGTAGGTTTCCTTCGGAAGACGTGATTTCATTGTCGGCAGGTTAAATACCTTGCTTCCGAAAATTTCTGCAACATTACTCATTTTTAATACCTCCTGAAAAAATGTTAGCCTAAGCTAAGATATATGTCATAAAAAAAGGTGTTTTATATCCAATATAAAATATAAAACACCTTTGTCTTATCGCACTAATTTCTTAACTTTTATATACTTATTATATCACTAAATCTGATTTTGTCAATATGCAAGTTGTAAAATTTAGAGTTAAATAACAAATATTTAATTATGCAAAGTGTCAATTATGGGTCGAGATGATGAATATCTCTTGGGAACAGACTTGCCTCACGGATATTTGCAAGGTTAAGAAGCTTCATAACAAGACGCTCAAGACCGATGCCAAGTCCGCCGTGAGGAGGCATTCCGTATTTATGAATATCAAGATAAACGGCAAGATCCTCCGGCTCCATATTGTATCTTTTCATCTTTGCAATCTGTTCGTTATAATCATGTATACGCTGACCGCCTGTTGTAATTTCAAGTCCGCGGAAGAGCAGGTCAAAGCTTTCTGCAAGCTTCGGGTCGTCCTTTGAATCCATTGCATAAAACGGACGCTTTAAACCGGGAAACTTTGTTACAAAAATAAAGTCACTGTTGTAATGCTCTTTTGCATATTCACACAGCTTCACCTCGTCTGAAGGGTCAAGGTCAAACTGATTGTGTGATTTTCCTAATATATCCAGCGCCTCGAAGAAAGTTACGGCAGGAATATCTGTAATAACAGGCAGCTGAGCGTTAAGCATTTGCAGCTCGTGCTGATAATTTTTATCAAGATAATCTACTACATACTTCAGCATTGCAGTTTCCATCTGCATAACGTCGGTCATGTCCTTTATAAATCCCATTTCAAAGTCAAGCCCGATATATTCGTTAAGATGACGTGTAGAGTTATGCTTTTCGGCTCTGTATACAGGTGCAATTTCAAATACTCTGTCAAAGAATGCAACGCAGGTCTGTTTGTAGAACTGCGGACTCTGGGCAAGAAATGCATTTTGGTCAAAATATTTCAGCTTGAAAATATTTGCTCCGCCCTCAGCGCCTGCTGCAACGATTTTCGGTGTGTGAATTTCGGTAAAATTCTGCGACAGCATAAATTCTCTGAATCCTGAAACAACACCCTCGGCAATCTTAAAAACCGCGCGCTGATGCGGATGACGCAGCGCAACCGAGCGGTGAGCCATATTTGTTTCCAGTGAGCAGCCTAAATTTTTGCTTGAAACATGAAGAGGGTATTCGGCTGCGGGAAGCGATAAAATTTCAAAGCTTGTAAGTGTGATTTCATATCCATACGGCGCTCTGCTTTCGGAAGTAACATTTCCTGTCACTGTTATATATGCGCCCTCGCATAGTGAATTGAAATCTCCGGTGCATTTATCCGGCATATAAACTGATTGAAGCAGATATTTGCCCGTGCGCAATATAACAAATGAGAAACCGCTCATTTTGCGTAATTTGTGCACACAGGCAGAAAAGGTAATTTCATCTGCATTTTCAAAATCGTCAAGCGTTAGTTCTGAAATTAGCTTTTGACCATCTATTTGCTGCATTTAATATCATTCCTTTCGTTAAAGCATACAAGCTAAATGCTTGTATAATCAAGACATATCATCTTTGAATTATTTTAATTTATTTATAAGCAAGCCTTTTGCAAGCTGAGGGTTTGCGCCCTTACCGGCGGCTTTTATAACCTGACCCATCAAAAATCCGAATATTTTTTGGTTTCCTGATTTGTAGCTTTCTACTGAATCAGCGTTTTCGGATATGATTTTATCTACAATCTCTTCAAGTCCCGATGCGTCGTTATCCATTATAAAGCCGTGTTCTTTTGCTATGCTTTCAGGCTCTCCTCCGTTATTGAACATGATTGTCAGAATGTCCTTAGCCGCATTTTTTGAAATAACTCCGTCTGACGACATTTTCACAACCTTTGCAAGCTCTGCCGGCGAAAATTTCGCATCTTCAATTGTGCTTTGAGTGTCGTTGAGATTTCTGTTCAATTCGCCAAGCATCATGTTTGCAATCTGCCTGTAATCAGGATTAATTTTTACTGCGCTTTCGTAAAAGTCAGAAAAAGCGCGTGAGCTGATTATTAGCTTAGCATCGTCATTTGGAAGTCCGTATTCCTCTGTATAACGCGCAAAACGCTTCTGCGGCATTTCCGGCATTGATTTTTTTATTTCCTCCATTTCCTCGTCCGTAAACTGTACGGGAGGAATATCAGGCTCAGGGAAATATCTGTAGTCATGCGCCTCCTCCTTGGAGCGAAGTGCTTTTGTATCACCGTGGTTATCGTTGAAACGGCGCGTTTCCTGAACGACAGTGCCGCCGTTATCGAGAATTTCAGACTGACGCTGTATTTCGTATTCGATGGCACGGCCTATAGCTTTAAGCGAGTTAAGATTTTTAATTTCTGCTCTTGTGCCAAACTCTGTTGAACCCTCCGGCATAATTGAAATATTGACATCTACACGGAGAGAACCCTGTTCCATTCTTGCGTCGCAGACATCTGCATACTTTAATCTTAGTGCTATCTGTTCAACAAAATCCTGTACTTCATCAACTGTACGGAAGTCCGGTTCAGTTACTATTTCTATAAGCGGCACACCACAGCGGTTATAATCCGCCATTGAAATACCTTCGTAATCATCATGGACAAGCTTTCCGGCGTCCTCCTCTATGTGAATGCGATTTATTCTGATTTTTTTGCCGCTGCATACTGTAATGTAGCCGTCTGTGCATATAGGTGATTCAAACTGTGTAATCTGGTATGCTTTAGGCAAATCGGGATAAAAGTAATTTTTTCTGTCAAATGAACTGTAATTATGAACTGTGCAGTCGGTTGCAAAGCCGGCTTTTGCGGCAAGCTTTACAGCGCCTTGGTTAAGAAGGGGTAGTGTGCCGGGCATTCCGGAGCAGCGTGGACATACACGCGTATTTTCACTGCCGCCAAACTCGTTTTGACAGGTGCAGAAAACCTTTGAATCTGTGAGTAATTCACAGTGTATTTCAAGACCTATAACAGGTTGGTATCTCATTTCAGGTCAGCCTCCTTCCTTGCAAAATCATGTTCAAAGCGGTCACATACCGCAATAATTGTTTTTTCGTCAAATGCTTTTCCTATTAAGCTCATTCCTATCGGCATATTGTTTTTATCATATCCGCAGGTGGTTGATATTGCCGGAAGTCCGGCAATGTTTACAGTAACGGTGCATATATCGGCAAGATACATTTTGACAGGATCGTTTTCCTGCTGACCGATTTTATATGCTGTTGTAGGAGCTGTAGGGGTAAGGATTACATCGCATTTTTCAAATATATCCGCATATTCCTGACGTATCTGTGTGCGTATGCGTGTTGCGTTTTTGTAATATGCGTCATAGTAGCCGGAGCAAAGCGCATAGTTACCGAGCATAATGCGTCGCTTTACTTCATCGCCGAAGCCTTCGCGTCGTGAATTTTTAATAAGGTCATTAAAGTCCTCGCCGAGTCCTGAACGGTATCCGTATTTAATGCCGTCAAATCGTGACAGGTTACTTGCAGCCTCTGCTGAGGAAATTAAGTAATATGCAGAAACCGCATATTCAAGAGAGGGAAGCGAACATTCAACAAGCTGGCAGCCGAGTGATTTGTAATATTCAGCAGCATTTAAAACTGCCTCCTTAACATCATCAGCAATACCGTCACCGAAAAATTCCTTTGGCAGACCTATTTTCAGCTTTGAAATATCCGAGCCGACAAGGGAGGTGTATCCGCCCTCTGATTTTTTGCTTGATGTAGCGTCGTTGCAGTCATAACCGTAAATACCGTTCAATACATAGCCGGTATCAAAAGCCGAATTTGCTATAATTCCTATTTGGTCAAGAGAGGATGCAAAAGCAATAAGTCCCCATCTTGAAACAGCGCCGTAGGTAGGTTTAAGACCTGTAACACCACAGAAAGCGGCGGGCTGACGAACAGAGCCGCCTGTATCCGAGCCAAGAGCCGCAGCGCATAGTCCGGCTGCTACGCTTGCCGCGGCGCCGCCTGATGAACCGCCGGTGACACGGTCGGTGTCATACGGATTTTTAACACCGCCGAAATATGATGTCTGCGACGAACCACCCATTGCAAATTCATCCATGTTTGTTTTGCCGAGCATAACGAATTTGTCCTTTTTCAGCTTTTCAATAACTGTTGCGTCGTATATAGGAACAAAATTTTCAAGCATTTTTGAAGCGCAGGTAGTTTTGACGCCGAGTGTGCAAATATTATCCTTTACTGAAATCGGAATACCTGTAAAAGCACCGGAATTTCCTGAATCTATAAGCTCCTGCGCAGCCTTTGCATCATTCAGTGCGCCTTCGCGGCATACTGTGATGTAGCTGTTAATTTTTTTATCATCTGTATCTATTTTATCAAGATATTTCTGAGCCAGTTCAACAGCGCTGATTTGTTTGGAATCAAGCGCGGCTCGTAAATCCTTTAAACTCATTGTAATTACGTCCTTTCATAAATATTATCAGACAACCTTAGGTACTACAAAGCTGTTGTTTTTTACATTTTTTGCATTTTCAATTATTTTTTCGGTAGGATATGAATCTGAATGATTATCCTTGCGTAAATTATTATAATCAACAGCGTCAAGGGCATATGTCTTTTTTGAATTATCAAATTCACATACCTTATCCATAAGATTGATAATATCTGTCATATCGGAAGTCATTTTATTAAGCTCTTCATCATTGAATTCAATTTTTGAAAGCTCGGCAAGATGCCTGGTCAGTTCAATATCAAACATTGTTCTACTCCTAACTTTTTATAATGGCGGGGGAATGCCCCTTATTGAAACAAAAAAATGGCGTGTTTTACAGATACTGCTAAAATATCTGTAATACAACGCCATTGTTGTTTCTTTTTTACTATAATAACATACTTTTAAAAAGTTTGCAATAGGTAATTTTAAAAAATATTAAATTTATAGAAATTTATTAAAACTATTGTGTTTGTACTTATTCTGTCTTGTGCTGTTTGTATGTGCTTGAGGGGAGAGTTTCCGTATTAATAACCTCGCCGTTTGCATATACAGTTCTTGTTGTGCGCACCAAAGTGTCGCCGTTGGATGCGTATGAGGTTGAGTTGTTTATTTTTACTTCGCGTTTAGGCTCCCAGTCGGTACCGATTATAGAAACCGTAATTTTGCCGCCGCCTGTGTATGCCGATATTTTAATAGGATAGTCGGTATTGTTTTTGAATTTGAAATCCGGACCTCCGTCGGCAACGGTAGCGTCCTGACCGTTCGGCACATATGAAACAGTAAACATATGATTGGTTCTGCTTACTATATCAAGGTCTGAATAAAGCACCGCATTATACAAGGTTGAGCTGACCTGACAGGTTCCGCCTCCGATACCATCAACAGTTTTGCCGTTTACATATTCAGGCGCTGTTGAAAATCCGTTTGCAACCGTTCTCTTACCGACTGTCGAATTAAATGAAAATACTTCACCGGGAGCAAGAACTTTACCATTGATTAAGCTTGCGGCTCTTGCGACATTTGAAGCTCGGTTTGCGGTGGATGAACCATATGAGGTTGAATATGAAGCCATCGTATTTGCAAAAAGCTTTGAATTTAGATCTTCAGTGGTGATTGCCGGGTAAGAAACATAGTACGGAATATTCACAGGCTCGCCGCCCTCTGTTAAATTCGCAAGCAATGCGGCAGCTTCATCTTTGTCGATATATCGTCCGTTTGACGCGTCAACAATATTTACCTTGTTGTCTTCAACGGTGAAGTAAGCGTCTATAGGGTCCTTATAGACAAATAAATCAAATTGTTCTAATGTGAGCACATCAGGAGGAGCCGAAGCAAGACTTACAGGTATATTGTAAAATGACTCATTTGATATAGACTCCAATACTTCCGCGCAGGCAGTATCAGGATTGCCGTCATAGCCTGTGCTTCCGGGCCATACTATAGCTTTGTCATCGGTGATTTCTACATAATGATTTTTTCTTTCGCCAAAAATCTGCAAGCCAAATTCGTTAAGCTTTTCATTAAGCTTTTCAGTATTCGCGTTTGCGACGGGAATAATTCTATGGTTGCGGATAAGCAAGCTCATGGCGGTAAAACCGTCTATAAGCTTATTTCCGCTCTTTCCGAAATCAAATGCTTTCTGTGCGGATTCCTCCGGACGGGCAGTAAGCTCTATACTAAGTCCGTCAATTGTAAAGGTTTGATTTTGGCAGGTCAGTGTAATCTGCTGATTTTCTAACATATATGTTTTTTCAATTGACTGAAGTGTTTCTTCATAGGTAAGTCCGCCAACATCAAGGTTTTCTATAAATACGCCATTTGCGACAGTATCTGTAGGAAGTGTC
>JALEPO010000062.1 GCA_022768695.1 Clostridia bacterium | reverse complement strand
ATATTGAGGCATATGACCTCATTATGAAAAATAAAGAGAGACTGCTCAGCCGAAAAGAGTCGGTACGCTTTATATTCTCACATTCGGCGCTGCGAGAGGGTTGGGACAATCCGAACATATTCCAGATATGCACATTAAAGCAAAGCGGAAGCAGTGAAATCAGAAAGCGTCAGGAGGTTGGCCGCGGTCTGCGGTTAAGCGTCAATGAGTACGGCGACAGAATGGATGAGGAGGTATTGGGTTCAGATGTGCATCAAGTAAATGTCCTCACCGTTATTGCCAATGAAAGCTATGAGAAATTTGCCAAGGGACTGCAGGAGGAAATGGCGGAGGTTATTGCCGACCGTCCGAGGGAGGTTGACGATACGCTGTTTAACGGCAGGACGATGATTGACACAGACGGCAATACGAGAACGCTTGATAATGAGGACGCAAAGAAAATTGTATACAGCATGACCGTTAACGGTTATCTTGACTACAATAAAAAGCTGACGGATAAATATTATGACGACCGCTCGTCAGGCAAGCTCGATTTTACGGAGGAATTTAACGGTATAACAGACGGTATTGTTGATTTGCTTGACAGCATCTACAATCCTGAGGCGATTAAGCCGCAGAATGCCCGTGAGAATACCGCGGAAACAACTATCAATCAGGCAAACTTTGCACGTAAGGAATTTAAAGAGCTGTGGAAGCAGATTAACAGAAAATCGGCATATATTGTCAAGTTCGACACGGAGGAGCTTGTAGAAAAAGCAATAGACGCTTTGAATCTGCATCTGAGAGTGTCGCAGGTGTTCTTTAAAATTGAATCGGGTGAATTGGAACGGATTGAAAGCAAAGAAAAGCTGTCGGAGGGTTCAGCCTTTAAAAAGAGGGATTCAGATAACAAGGCTGCGGCTGTAGAAGTTAAAAGCAGTGTTAAATATGACCTTATAGGCAAGCTTGTGCAGGAAACGGGACTGACGCGGAGAACAGTCGCCGATATTCTGAAAGGAATTGAGCCAACAGTATTCAGTCAGTTTGCAAAAAATCCGGAGGAGTTTATTTTAAGGGCTGCAAACCTGATTAATGAGCAGAAGGCGACGGTTATTATTGAGCATATAACCTATAATCTGCTTGATGAAACATATGATGATGATATATTCACCGATCATACATTAAAGGGAAAGCTTGGCTACAATGCCATTTCTGTCGATAAGAGCATTTTTAACAATATTGTATATGATTCAAAGAACGAAGAAAGCTTTGTTAAGAAGCTTGACGCAGCCAATGAGGTTGTTGTTTATGCAAAACTGCCGAGCGGATTTTACATCAATACTCCTGTAGGAAAATATAATCCTGACTGGGCAATTGCGTTTAAGGATGAAACGGTCAAGCACATATACTTTGTTGCGGAAACAAAGGGAAGTCTTTCGACCCTGAGTCTGCGCGGTGTTGAGGATCTTAAAATTCATTGCGCCCGTGAGCATTTCAAGGCTATAAGCAGTGATGCCGTTAAGTATGATGTTGTTGACAGCTATGAAGAATTACTTAATATAGTTATTAGATAAGCAGATTGAAAAATATATGGGAGGAACGGAATAATGGCACAACATATTTCAATACGAGTACCGTGGCATGACAATGATTATTGCGGCAGGGTATGTAAGAATCCATGCCATAATACGTCATGTCTGCGGCTTAAAAATATTTCGGCAAATAAAGATGACAATTATGAAGATAATATAGCAGACTGCCCTTTTTCAGGACATGAGGATAAACTGCCATGTATTTCAGAAGGTGGAGCTTTTATGTCTCCTATAGAAATAAGAAGAACAGTAGAACATCCTTATAAAGCGAGAAATCCTAAAACTCATGGGCATTTTTTACCTACGGAAGAGGTATTTCCGCCGTATTCTTTACCGGCCCGTCCGGTTAAGTGGCTGATGAAAAAACTGAAAAACGATCACGACTATGCTAAGGGGAATATATATAATATTAACTACATACCGGAGCGTGAACCGGATTTGGCCTTTGATACATTCTGGGTACAGGATGCAGAAAATCAGAGGGAAATATTCAGATATTTTTATCATGATGTAGTGCCGAAGAAATCGTTATGTTTAATATATGCAAAGCAAGTGCCGTTTGTGGAGGATTCCAGACGTGTAATTATTGGAATAGGATATGTAGATAAAGTAACCCCCGCAGTTGAGTATGAACACACGGATGCAGGGGATATACGCTGTCTTACATGGGAAACTATGATAAGCCATACTATAAGAAAAGATTGTAAGAACGGCTTCCTTTTTCCGTACAAAGAAATGATGAAATATGCAGAGGAACATCCCGATTTTGATATTCGTTCAGTTACGGTGTTTGCATCTGATGAATATTTTGAGGAATTTTCATATGCAACAGAGCATCTGTCACATGATGCTGTTATAGATGTATTGCTTCAGTCATTGAAAGCCATGACTATTGTCAAAGAGTGTATTGATGGTGATTGGGACGATTGTATAAGATGGCTGAATCAGAGATTTACTGAGGTATGGGAAGACAGAGGAGCTTTTCCGGGTATAGGAGCCATGCTTTGCGCTGCCGGTTTTTCGTTTGGTATATTGATTGCAGAAGAGCTAAAGAATATTGCTAAAAAAGACACGGATATATGGCAGCTTCTTGATGTGGCTATTGCTAATCCTATACAGTATCTTTCAAAGGATATTGCCAATTCAATCACACCAATAAATCAAAAGACATGGAAAGATATGAGCGCAGAGAGAAAGACCTTATTCCGTCTGCTTTCAAGACTTTCTTTGGACTATAAACAGGCAATGGTATGTTTTCAGCCGGAATATCGCAGGAAGGCACATATCGATTGTACAGATACTGACATCATTAATAATCCATATGTGTTATATGAAAAATCCCGTTCGAGTATTCCGGAATATCGGTTATCTGTGAAAAATATTGATATGGCGATATTCCCGCCAAAGGAGATTCTTGACAGGTATCCAGTTCCGGCGCCATCTGCATTGACTTCTGATAATGATGAACGCCGTATTCGTGCATACATAATTTATCTTTTGGAACAGCAGTCACTTTGCGGACACACTGTTTATCCTGTGAATAATATGATTCTTGAACTGAATGATTTATCTATAAAGCCGGAATGTAATGTTAACAGCGATATAATTAATGCTATTAAAGAGTACCTGTCTCATGAAATTGAGTTTTTACAGATGAAAAATGGTGAACCGGCAATACAAATGGCTCGCTTGAAAGAAATGGATGATGTGATACGTTCTGCCGTGAATAATAGAGTAGGCACAAAAAAACGTCATACTGTACAGGCTGATTGGAAGTCTATAATAAATAATGCTTTTGGTAATGTTAAGGAAGATGATACTGATGAACTGAGAGCAAGAGAAGAAAAAGCTGCAATTCTGAAGGAGTTATCGGAGGCGCGGTTGTCAGTATTAATAGGCGGAGCAGGAACCGGGAAGACAACACTGCTTTCTCTTTTGTGTACAGCGGAGCAGATAAAAAATGGAGGAATATTGCTGCTTGCTCCAACAGGCAAGGCCCGCGTTAAAATGAGCCAGGCTATGCAGGCGCAGGGTGTTACGGCAAATGCAAAAACTGTTGCTCAGTTCCTGATTAAGAATAAACGCTTCGATTTTAATTGTATGCAATACAGGCTTTCCAATGTACCGGCAGATAATGTGCCTGATACCGTAATTATTGACGAATGTTCAATGCTCACCGAAGAAATGTTCGGAGCACTTCTTCAGGCATTAAAAAAAGCTCAGAGAATTATCCTCGTAGGTGATCCAAATCAGCTGCCGCCTATCGGAGCAGGCAGACCGTTTGTTGATTTGGTAAACCATTTGAAGAAGGATCTTTCGCCGACCGTATTTCCAAAAGTGAAAAAGAGCTTTGGAGAACTGACTGTAACCAGAAGACAGCAAGCAGATGTAGTTGGAGAACAAAGGTTTGATACTGAACTTGCAAAATGGTATATAGATGGAGAAAATAATCTTGATGATGATATATTTGCCAAGCTTCAGGGCAGCAACCCTACAGATAGTGTTGTATTCAGACAATGGAAAGACAATGAGGAGCTTGAAAAGTGTATTCTCGAAACAATGGCATCCGAACTTGGTATGAATGGAATTGATGACCAGGATGGATTTGATAAAAGTCTTGGAGGAACAGTTACCGACAGAGGTACATATTACAATATAGGCTCTGCAAAGTATGCCGATAAATGGCAGATATTGGCGCCTGTGAGAAATATGGTCCATGGAGTTATAAATATAAATCATCTCATACATGAACAATACAGGGAGCATTATCTCGACCTGGCAAAACGTACTATACACAGAAAGATTCCTAATCCAATGGGACCTGAAAATATAGTATACGGTGATAAGGTTATAAATGTTATTAACGGTGGACGTGATGCATACCCTGAAGAGAATGCTGAAAATTATATAGCGAATGGTGAAATCGGAATTGCAGGAATCTCATTTGGTAAACAGGTAAAGTTCCTTAATGTGGAATTTTCATCTCAGCCGGGATTCACTTATTCCTTTACAAGCAATGATTTTGGAGATGATGTGGACGCGCGTTTAGAGCTTGCATATGCTCTAACAATACATAAAGCTCAAGGAAGTGAGTTTGATACTGTGATATTGGTATTGAATAATCAATGCCATCTGATATCTAAGGAATTACTGTATACAGCTATTACCCGCCAGAAAAAGAAGCTGATTATTCTTTATAATGATGAGGCATATTCATTAAGAAGCTTTGCGTCATCTGCGCATTCAGATATAGCGCAAAGATTTACTAATCTGTTTGATGAACCGGATATAGTTAAAGTTAACGACAAATATTATGAGAATTATCTGATTCATCGCACAATGCGTGGTGAAATGGTACGTTCCAAGTCAGAAGTGATTATAGCTAATGCTCTGTACAGCAGCGGTATTGACTATGAATACGAAAAAGAGCTAATCATTGACGGTGTAAGAAAATTACCGGATTTTACAATAGATAATCCTGAAACTGGAGATTTTATCATATGGGAGCATTGCGGCATGATGACTGATTTGAACTATCGCAAAAAATGGGAAGAAAAGAAGCGGTTCTATGAATCTAATGGCTATATAGAAGGCGAAAATCTAATAGTTACATATGATGAAGACAACGGAAGTATCAATTCCCCGATTATCAAGGAGTATATCAAGAAGTTTCTATGAAACATTTAGAAATGAAAGATGATTGTTTTAATGAGGCGGGGGTGCGGACATATCCTTGGACTATTTTATGCTGTTAATCCAAGAATATGTCCGCACCCCCCTGCTTATATGATTTTTCCGATTGTGACAAATGAGCCGTTTATTATTTTATAAATTACGGCTCAAACGTAAGCGTCAGAATGACGCGAAATCCGTGTGTGATGTTTATGCGTCAGCGAACGAATAGGGACTGTGTAAAAGGCTGCTTTTAGTGCCTTTTAACGCGTCACGTATGAGTTGTATTTTAAAGTTCTGTTTCGTAGTAAAACGAATCAAAAAGAACTTGACATCACACACGGATTCGGGCAGCGTTTTACGCTGCCATGAGCACCCGAACGTAATCACTATTGCGTGAGGGCAAGAAGCGACTTGGCGCTTCGCAGTAAGAAGGTTCTACCGGCTATGCCGGGCGCAGATTGGGGCACTCCGTGAACCAAGGCTGCGTCAGAACCTCTTATGCTCTTTTTATTGTTTTACCGCAAAACCGCACCCGATTAGGGTAAGTGACGCGGAAGCCGCATGGATACTGACTTTGAAGTGGTAACCATCGGCTTGATTTCGGGGCAAAATAGTGGTGACTTGAAGTCACCATCGGTAACTTTGCACCGATACAACGGCTATTTTAGCGTGTTTTTGTGCTTGCAAAAGTAACCGGCTGCGGTATTGCCTGACGCAGAAAGTCACCACTGTGATTTTCGTGTGTCAGAGGCGATAATAGCAGCTTTTTTCACGCATTATTTTTGCCGTTTTCTGCTCTTTTTCGCGTCTT
>JALEPO010000057.1 GCA_022768695.1 Clostridia bacterium | reverse complement strand
AGGAGAGGTTATTAAAAGCCTCCCCTAATAGGGGAGGTGTCGCCGTTAGGCGACGGAGGGGTTTATGTAGAAATTTTTATTATTGAAACCCCTCAGTCACTTCGTGACAGCTCCCCTATTAGGGGAGCCTTGCGAAGCATGCAAAGCGGCTTTTGCCAAAGGCAAAAGTGTTTAGGGGAGGCTTACCAAGCTAAACAATAATATTTTCGTAGGGGCGAACCGTGTTCGCACGTCTGCTAAACAATAATTTACAAACATAAACTTGCAATTACACATTAATTATAGTATAATTTTAATAGTAATGCAAGAAGAAGTTGAAAGGAAAAAATAAATGATTACAGTAAATAATGTAAGTGTTAATTTTGATGGACAGAATTTGTTTTCAGATGTAAATCTTAAATTTACGCCGGGCAACTGCTATGGTGTAATTGGTGCTAACGGCGCCGGGAAATCCACGTTTTTGAAGGTGCTGTCAGGCGAGCTGGATTCTACAACGGGAGAGGTTTCAATCGACCCGAACTGCCGTATGTCGGTTTTGAAGCAGGACCATTTCGCTTTTGATGAATACACAGTTCTTGACACCATTATTATGGGCAATAAAAGGCTTTACGACATAATGAAAGAAAAGGACGCGCTGTATGAAAAGGAGGACTTTTCGGACGAGGACGGAATAAAAGCTGCAGAGCTTGAAACTGAATTTGCGGAAATGGACGGCTGGGAGGCTGACTCCAATGCTTCTAAGCTAATACAGGGACTTGGACTTGACGAGAGTATTTTGTATTCCAATATGGCGGATTTGGGCGGTAATGAAAAGGTGAAGGTGCTTCTTGCACAGGCGCTGTTTGGAAACCCTGATATTATATTGCTTGACGAGCCTACAAACCACCTTGATGTTCAGGCAATTGAATGGCTTGAGGACTTTTTGCTTGATTATGAGGGTACTGTTATAGTTGTATCTCATGATAGATATTTTCTGAATGTTGTATGTACACATATAGTTGATATAGATTATACAAAAATAAAAATGTACGTTGGTAACTACGAATTCTGGTATGAGTCGAGTCAGCTTATCGAGCGTATGATTAAACAGCAGAATAAAAAGGCGGAGGAAAAAATAAAGGAATTACAGACATTTATTCAAAGATTTTCAGCCAACAAGTCAAAATCAAAGCAGGCGACAAGCCGTAAAAAGATGCTTGACAAGCTTACTGTCGAGGAGCTTCCGGCATCGTCGAGAAGGTACCCGTTTGTAGGCTTTGAAATGGATCGTGAGGCAGGGCGTGATTTGCTTACTGTTGACGGAATTTCAAAGACCGTCAACGGTGAAAAGCTGCTTAATAACATCTCATTTACAATGAATCATGATGATAAAATTGCAATTATCGGTGAAAATGAAATTGCAATAACTGCGCTTATGCAGATTTTAGCAGGTGAAAGCGAACCCGATGAAGGAACTGTAAAATGGGGAGTAAGCACGTCACAGAGCTATTTCCCGAAGGATAATTCCGCATATTTTGACGATTGTGATTTAAACCTTATAGACTGGCTGCGTCAATACAGCGCAGAGGGCTTTGAAACGCAGAATGAAACATATATCCGCGGATTTTTAGGCAGAATGTTGTTCTCGGGCGAGGACGTTTTCAAGCAGGTAAAGGTTCTTTCGGGCGGCGAAAAGGTGCGCTGTATGCTGTCGCGTATGATGCTTTTCGGTTCAAATGTGCTGCTTCTCGATCAGCCTACAAACCATCTTGATCTGGAGTCAATAACAGCGGTGAATAATGGTCTGAAGGCGTTTAAGGGCAATATAATATTTGCTTCGCATGACCATGAATTTGTAAACACAATTGCTAACAGAATTATTGATATTAAGGCGGACGGAACTGTCATTGACAGAATGTGTACCTATGATGAATATCTGGGAATGAAGAAAGAGGGAAAAGTCTGATTAAAATCACACATCTTACCACCAAAGAATTGAGGGCGATGTACAAATAAAGCGCCATAATGATTTGGCGGCAATATGCAAAAATTTTCTTCAGCCTTTTGAAAGGAGCGATATAATGAAATTTGAAAATACTGAGGTCTATGGCTTCAGACGCGCGCTGCATGGTATGCGTAATCCGCTTGAATCATGGAAACGCAATGATACTGTGGAGGAAAACGGAAACGTGATAATAGGTGAGAATGACCTCGATTTGGCGAAACGTCTTATAAATGCCGGTTCGGAGCATCGTAAATTTATGCGTCAGATTTTTGTTTCTGTCGATATAACAGGCCCTCTTTACTGGTGGAAGGAATTTGACACATACAAGGTGGGCACTGTTGCAAACAGCACCTCAACCATGCATAAGCTTGCTTCAACGCCGATTACAAAGGAATGCTTTGAAATCGACGACTACAAGCCGGAGCTTGACTATAACGGAAAGGCTCTTGGCAATATGATTGACGCGCATATTGCTTTCCTTGAGGAGATGCGTGTAAAATATCTTGAAACCAAGGACAAGGATTATTGGAAAGAGCTTATACGCTGGCTGCCATCCTCATGGCAGCAGACACGGACGGTTACAATGAGCTATGAAAATCTTCTTGCTATGTGTTCGACGGGACAAAGACGTTTTCATAAGCTTACAGAGTGGTCGGAATCATTTATTGCATGGGCGCGCACATTGCCGTATGCGCAGGAGTTATTATTCCCGGATGAAGAAAAGCAGGTGGATTGATTATGAATTTAATAGTATCGGTTGATAAAAACTGGGGTATAGGTAAAAATGGAAAGCTGTTGTTTTCATTAAGTCAGGATATGGAGTTTTTTAAGGATACAACAATGAATAAGGTTGTTGTTATGGGCAGAAAAACTCTCGATTCTCTGCCGGACGGCAGACCCCTTGAAAATCGTGTAAATATAGTTCTTACAAATGATAAGAGCTTTGAGCGCGAGGGTGTTTGCGTATGCCATTCAGTTGATGAGCTGATGGATTTTGTTAAGAAATATGACAGTAATGAGGTTTTTGTAATCGGAGGCGGCGAAATTTACAAGCTTCTGCTGCCGTATTGCGACACTGCGTATATAACCAAAATTCAGGCGGAAAAGTCCGCCGACACATTTATGGTTAATCTTGATAAGCAAAGCGATTGGATTGAGGAGTGTTCTTCAAAGGACTTTACTCATGAGGATGTATTATACAGATTTTTTGTTTATAAGAGAGTGTAGAATATCGTCGACGGTAATGTCGACTACCTCGGACAAAACCGCAAGGGTTTTATCTACAATCTGAGCTGTTTTTAACTAAATATACGTTACGGTATGAGTATTCCCCCGCTTTACAAACGATTTTTTTCGTATGTAAAGCAGGGGTTTTTAACTTTTCACTCTGATATATATTTTTGCATAATATATTACACAAAAATATTTTAAGGTATATATCGGAGGGATAATAATGCAGTATAACAGAGATGCGGCGGTTGCGTATGCTGATAAGTGGGCATATGGAAGAAATCCGCGTTTTTTTGATTTTTCAGATTTGGGCGGCGATTGTACAAATTTTGCTTCTCAGGTTCTTTATGCCGGCAGCGGTGTCATGAATTACACACCGCTTTACGGTTGGTTTTATATAAGTGCAAACGACAGGACGCCGTCATGGACGGGCGTGGAGGAGCTTTACAGATTTCTTGTGAGTAATACCGGCGCCGGACCTCAGGCTCGTGTTACGGGTCTTGCGGAAATAGACAGGGGAGATATAGTTCAGTTGAAGTTTGATTACGGCGAGCGTTTTGACCATTCTCCTGTGGTGATGGATGTGGGAATGAGAACACCAAACACTATATTGCTTGCCGCACATTCAAATGACGCTAACTGCCGTCCGCTTTCAAGCTATAATTACAGGGAGCTTCGTCCGCTACATATTGTAAATGTGGGCGAAGGATAATGGCAGTATGCAGACAAAACCCATAAATTATTGTTTAGAGGACGGGCGAACACGGTTCGCCCCTACGAAAATATTATTGTTTAGCTTGGTAAGCCTCCCCTAATAGGGGAGGTGTCGCCGTTAGGCGACGGAGGGGTTTATGTAGAAATTTTTATTATTGAAACCCCTCAGTCACTTCGTGACAGCTCCCCTATTAGGGGAGCCTTGCGAAACTCGTAAATCAGATTTTGCCAAAGGCAAAAGTGTCAAGGGGAGGCTTACTATGTTAAACAATAATTTATCGACAGTCCGAGTGTGCCGATAAAGTGGCACACTGTTTTTGTGTAAGCAAAGCGTTGAATATATAATTGGAAATTAATTAAAGAAATAAAAAATCCGGGTGCTAAATTTTGCACAAAAAACACTGAAAATTACACATCTAATTTATCAAAAACACTTTAAAAAACAAAAAATTTATGATACAATATATAAAAATATCATCATGCGGCACTGCGTGCTGATGTGCGTATATATTAAGAAGGAGGAGATAGAAAAATGTTAAAAAATCTTAAGAAGAACATTAGAAAAGTCGGAATTTTCTCATTGGTTCTTGCTCAGGTTGCAGCGTGCGGATTTGTTGCGCCATTGTCAGCAAGCGCTTTTGCGGGTTCAGCCATGACAAGACAGATGGAAAATCTTGACAGAGGTGTTGTTGCGGTTAAAACTGACGACGGTGTTTTCGTTTCATGGAGAAGACTCGCCACAGAACCGGCAGACACAAAATTTACTCTCTACAGAAATGATCAGGTGGTCGCAGACGATGCCATCACAAATTTTGTTGATAAGGGTGCAGGCTTGACAGATAAGTATACAGTAGTCGCAGACGGTAAAATGTCTGATACTGTAAGCGTATTGGAGGATCAGTATATTGAAATTCCTCTTGGTGAAACTCCTGAATACACAGGCTCTGCTGTAACCTCAAGAGCGGGTGTTTATTATCCTGGATATACCCCGGGTGATTCAACATACGGTGATCTTGACGGTGACGGTCAGTATGAAATAATCATGCTTTGGAATCCGGACGACGCTAAGGACGCTGCTTCAACAGGTCAGACCGGTAAGGTTTATATGGACGCTTACAAGCTTGATGGTACGCAGCTTTGGAGAATTGACATGGGCTATAATGTTCGTGCCGGTGCGCATGATACACAGTTTGCAGTAGCTGACTTTGACAGCGACGGACGAGCAGAAGTTATGGTTAAGACTGCTGACGGTACAGTTGACGGTCAGGGCAATGTAATCGGCGACGCTTCAAAGGGTGATACATATGAAAACAGCTGGGCTGCAAAAAATGCCGGCAAGAACCTTTTGGGACCTCAGTACATAACGGTATTTGACGGTGAAACAGGCGCGGCTCTTGACACAACGGATTACTATCCGGGAAATGACGGCACAGACGCGTTCTATAAGAGCTTCGGTGATGATTTTGGTAACCGTTCAGAGCGTTATAACGCAACAATAGCTAATATTCACGGCACATATCCGTCGGCAGTATTTACAAGAGGATATTACTTCGGTAAGAATATTTCAAATCCTAATGGACGTACAGGTGCTATGGCTGTAAGCTTCAGAAACGGTAAGCTTACCACAGACTGGACTTTTGATACAAGCAACAGCGGATATGAAAAGTACATTGGTCAGGGTAACCATCAGATTGAGGCGGGCGACGTTGACGGCGATGGTAAGGATGAAATCCTTTACGGCGCACTTACATGGGATGATGACGGCTCAATCCTTTGGTGTACATTCCAGGAGCATGGTGACGCTATGCATCTTGGCGACTTCGACCCAACAAAGGAAGGTCTTGAGTTTGTAAAGGTTTATGAGGATTACGGTGCTGATTCTGCTATATTTGCATTGAATGGTCCTGAGCTTTCACCGTTTATTACTTCAAACACAATGATTAAGAATTCCGCGGCAGCCGCAGCTGCAAACGCTCCGGAGGACCGCCATCAGTGGGGTATTTCTATCCAGAATGCAAAGACGGGTGAATTCTATCAGATTCATAACGGCATTAAGGATACAGGTCGTGGTATGGTAGGTAACATAGGCTATAAGGATTCAATGTATGTTATGTGGGCCGCAGGTTCAACGGGCTATTGGGACAACAACAGTAATGAAGTCGGTGATTTGAAAGCTTCAATGAACGGCAGAATTTACTGGGATGGCGACCTTCAGGACGAGCTTCAGGATCACAAAGGCGCAGGTAAGGAAATTGTTGTTTCAAAGTGGAATGACAGCGCTGCAAAGTTTGAAGATTTGTTCGTGCCGGCAGACACGCACTCAATCAACTCAACAAAGGGTAACGTAAACGCACAGGGCGACATTATCGGTGACTGGAGAGAAGAATTTGTTACATATGCTGTTATCGGTGAAGAGTCAAAGGAAGAAAAGATGACATTCACAGGCACATGGGATCCTGTTAAGGAAGAATACAGAAAAGTTGATGTTGTTGCAACAAGAACAACAAAGAAGTATGCTTTAAGAATTTACACAACAACAATTCCTACAGAATACAACTTCTATACATTAGCACATGATGATATTTACAGAAACTCATCAGGCGTATATGCAAACTGCTACAACCAGCCGCCTCATATCAGCTGGTACATGAACGATGCAATTGAAGGCTCACAGTACACAACTCAGCCTGATGCAAACGTTACATTGGTAGCTAACAATTATAAGGCTAAGGCTTTTGACGCTGCATCACTTCCAAAGGGCGGAGCAGCTGCACCAACAACAAATCCGTTTGGCGATATTACAAATCACTGGGCAGAGAAATACATTGTAGAAATGTATGAAGCAGGTGTTATCAACGGTATGACAGAAACTACTTTTGTTCCTGAAAATCCGGTAACAAAGGGTCAGTTTGTTAAGTTGATTGTTGCTGCATTAGGTCTTGAGGTTGGAACAGACGGCACAGATACTCACTGGGCAGTTCCTTATGTAACAGCAGCTAAGGGCGCTAACCTTATTAATGATGCAATCGCAGTTGAAACAAAGGCTGACCTTGACAAGGCTATCACAAGAGAAGAAATGGCTTCAATGGTAGCTTCAGCAGCTAAATACAAGAAGGTTGAAATTCCTGTTAAGGAAGGCACATTCACAGATGCTGACGCAATCTCAGCATGGGCAGTGGCTGATGTTGACGCGGCTGTAGCGCTTGGTATCGTAACAGGCTTTGAAAATGATGATAAGACTTATTCATTCAAGCCGGCTGACGGTGCAACAAGAGCACAGGCTGCAACAATGCTTTCAAGATTGTTTGCCGCAGTTAAATAATTAATACAGGCACATTTTATAATCGCTCCGCCTATACGGCGGGGCGTTTTTTTGCGCTGTAATACAGGATTTCCGCAGAATGCGGGATTTTGTTTATATGATGCGTTTGCGGAGCAAGCGGCAAATAATTCTCAAAGTTCAATGCTATCGGCAGTTATTATTAAATTAACATCTGTGTATGGCGCCGGTTTGAATTCGAGTTACATTTTTTTGTCACTATGACTTGTTTTCATTGACAATTTTATTGACGTACTGTATAATATTATTAAATAAAATTTATGCAAGGGAGAAAATATTATGGGTTACTATTTTGATGACAGCCGTAGTATCAATGCATACGAAGGCACAGATCCTAAGGCGATTATTTCGTCTATAGCGTACAGATATTTGGGACAAAATTTAAAGCATGGACTATATTACCGTGCTTATACCAACAATGGTATTGTTCGTACAACAGATTACAGATACTTAGTAGATTTCAACAAGATATTTCCGGATTCAAAGGATAAGGACTGTGTGTGGGCGTTTGCAAAAACGTTCAGTACCGGCAACGCATCATTCGGCTTTGATATAAACTGCTTCGGTCCTATGGTAATGTATGTAAACGGTGAAGTGGTATATAAATCGGATATTTTTAAGGAGCGTTATTCAGAAACAGCAACCCGTGTATTTTTCAATGTAAAGCCGGGCTGGAACGATATAAGAATACAGTTCAAGAAAACAAAGGCGGGCTTTGGCGCGCAGTTTGGTACATGGATTGGAAAGTGGGATTTCTATACATTGATGCCTACTGCTGAACGTGACGGTCAGGAGGGCTTTGTATTTACTGAAATCGTCTCCGATACATATGAACCTAATTTTGAAATAGATATGAGTGAAAAAGACGTTGATGTTAAGCTGTATCCCGAATTATACTGGAATGAGGATGAGCTTAAGCTGGGTCAGCTTACAAGAATGTACGGAACACCTGACGGCAAGTATGCTATTGGCTGGACAAAGGGCTTTTTTAATGAAATGGGTACAAACAGCTACAGATTTAATTTAGAAGCAAAAGGTGAAACTGTAGTTTATATAGATAAAAAAGAGGTTTATAAAACAAATGGCGGCGAGGAAAGCTTTGATGCAGAAATTCCTTTCGGTGAGCACGATATTTTCGTTAAGTCAGTTTGCGGAGGTGACTGGGGATTTAATCTTAAATGTGCAGATGTAGAATTTAAGAGCGCCGCAAGAGTAAAGGGTACTCAAGATGTATGGATGTATATAGGTCCTTTTGAAGCTTCATACGACTTCCCGTTTGACAAAGCGTGTGATATGCTTCATGTGGTAGGCGAGCCAAAGACATTCTGGAGATTGGATGCGCCGGATACGTTTGTAAGACCGTATAATGAAAATGAGCGTTATGGATTATGGAATTATCCTTTGGGTGTTACAATGTACGGTTTGCTGCACACGGCTTTGATGATTGAATCAGAGGATTTGAAAAACTATATAAAATCACACGTTCAGCTTTGCTGTGACACCTTGGAATATGCTTTGTGGGATAAGGAGCAGTATGGCGGTGCAACGTCAATTCATAATCTGCTTACAAGTATTGACAGTCTTGATGACTGCGGTTCGTTTGCTTCGATGATGCTTGAGGTTCACAAATATCTTGGACTTACAGGTGTTAAAGAGGTCGCGGATTATGTTGGGGATTATATATATAATCATCAGTCAAGACTTGAGGACGGCACATTTTTCCGTAAGGAAATGATGCATCATTTCCATAATCAGACGATGTGGGCTGACGATTTGTATATGAGTGTGCCTTTCCTTACAAGGTATTATAAGTTTACGGGCGACCGTAAATATATTGATGATGCGGCAAATCAGTTCTTTGGATTTAAGAAAAGATTGTTCATGCCTGAAGAGAATATAATGTCACACGTTTATGATTTTAAATATGACACAAAAACCAATGTTCCGTGGGGACGCGGAAACGGCTGGGTTGTATTCTCTATGACAGAGTTGCTTGAGGTACTTCCTGAGGATCATCCCAAGCGTCAGGATCTTATAGAATTTCTGAATATTCTTTGCGAAGGCTATCTGAAGCTTCAGGATAAAGACGGAATGTGGCATCAGGTACTTAATGACTGGGATTCGTATCCGGAAACATCATGTACATCGATGTTTATATATGCATTTTCACGCGGAATACGTTTTGGCTGGCTTCGCGATCCTGCTAAATATGTTAAATCTATTTATAAGGCGTGGGAGGCAATTTCAAAGACAAGCGTTGACACTGACGGTAATGTATACGGCGTATGCCGCGGCTCGGAATTTTCATTTATTCCGGACTATTACAAATATGAGCTGGGCTGGAACCTTAATGATACACACGGTACAGGAATTGTAATGCTTGCGGGTATTGAGGTTATTCGTTTAGGCGATTTTCTTGCTGAATAACAGCTTTAGTCATAATTCACAAAAGAAAAGAGCGGTTTTAAAGAAGCTGCTCTTTTTTTGATTTTTTGTTGTGAATTTGAACAAAAGTCAAGGTGCATTTTTATTGAATTTATGTAGTCAAAACGCTGAAAAAATCTAATTAAAAAATCAGTAAAAATCAGCCGTAATGGATATTTTATACAAAACGCAGAAAAAAAATAAAAAAAATTGCAATAAATTCACAAAAATCCCTTGCAAAATTAATCAATATGTACTATAATGTATTTATCAGCTTTAAATGTTTGTGCAATTTGCAAAATATGTAGGGAGTTTGTACGTTGCAATCGTTTAGAGAAGCTTATAAAATACATTTTAGGGAGGTTTAAATATGGCCAAAGTTCAAAAAGCTGCGCTTAGTCCTGAGGAAAAGGCTGCAGCAAAAACAAAAAAATGGATGCAAATTAAGAGAGACAAATGGATGTACTTGTTGCTTCTTCCCGGTTTCCTTTATTTCATCATATTCAAAATCGTTCCTATGTGGGGTGTTTTGATAGCGTTTAAGGATTACTATGCAGGTATTCCTTTCATGTCAGCTCCGTGGATTGGTTTTTCAAACTTTACTGACTTTTTTGGGGATTCAAGCTTCATTCAGCTGTTGAGAAATACGTTGATTATCTCATTTATGAATTTGATTTTCTATTTCCCACTGCCGATTGTTCTTGCTTTGCTTCTTAATGAAATCAAGGTACAGTGGTATAAGAAAGCGTTGCAGACGCTTGTATACGTTCCGCACTTTGTATCAATGGTTGTCATCGCATCTATAACATTCATGCTGTTAAAGGTTCCTTCAATGGAAGGCTTCAGCGGCGGTGGTCTTTATGAGATTATTAAGTCAATTACAGGTAAAGAACTAAACGCCCTCGGTAGTCCTACCGCTATTTACTGGGTATTGTTAATTCAGGTAATATGGAAGGAAACAGGTTGGGGTACAATTATCTTCCTTGCAGCTCTTGCCGGTGTTGACGTAGAACAGTACGAGGCTGCTATTGTGGATGGTGCAAATCGTTTCCAGCAGTTGATTTACATAACTTTCCCTGCAATTTTAGGTACTGTTGTAACAATGTTTATCCTTCGTATGGGTAGTGTACTTGATACAGGCTTTGAGCAGATTATCCTTATGCAGAACGAGCTTAACAGAACAACATCGGAAACATTTGATACTTATGTTTATCAGGTTGGTAGACTTCAGGGTAACTATGGTTATTCAACCGCTGTTGGTTTGTTTAAGTCGGTAATCAGTATTATATGTATTCAGACAGCTAACCGCCTTGCTAAGAAGGCCGGTCAGGATGGACTATTCTAAGGGAAGGAGAGTAAAAGCAAATGATTAGTATAAAAAGAAAATCTATTGGTGACGTTATTGGTGACGTTGTGATTTATACTTTATTAACAATTTTGGCAATAATAATGGTTATTCCGTTTATTTACGTTATAGCTGCATCCTTCGCTCCGGAATATGAAATTCAGACAAGACCTCTGTTCTTGTTCCCTAACGAGCCTACACTTGATGCGTATGCCAGAATTTTTGACCCGGCTGATATGGGCGGCAAGGTATTCCGTTCATTAGGTATTTCAGTATGCGTAACAGCAATTGGTACACTTATAAACCTATTCTTTACAGCTACTATGGCATACGGCTTGTCAAGAAAAAATCTTGTCGGTAAAAAGCCTCTTTTGAATATGGTATTGTTCACAATGGTATTTGGCGGCGGTATGATTCCTACATTCTTGGTTGTTAAGAGTCTTGGTATGTATGACACATATGCAGCGCTTATTCTTCCGGGTGCAATCAGCGCTTATAATATGTTGATTGTAAGAAACTTCTTTATGGATCTTCCTCAGGGACTTGAGGAGGCAGCTTCAATCGACGGCTGCAGTGATATAGGTATTTTCGTTAAGATTGCGCTTCCGCTGTCACTGCCGTGTCTTGCAACATTCGGCTTGTTCTATGCGGTTGGTCATTGGAACAACTACTTCGGCGCTTTGCTGTATCTGAATGATCAGAATAAGTATCCGTTCCAGCTTGTGCTTAGAAACATAGTAATGCAGTCACAGGAAACACAGACAGACCCTAACGCTCTTATTCCTGAGGATACAATGAAGATGGCGGTTATCGTTATTGGTACAGTGCCTATTCTTATAGTATATCCGTTCCTGCAGAAGCACTTTGCAGCAGGTGTAATGGTTGGCGCTATCAAAGGTTAATATATTAGAAATAAAAGTGATGTAGCCCGCTGTTTAAACGGCGGACTGCAACTGCTTTTTAACGACAGTGCGGCATAATGCCGTAATGCCGGATTTGGAACTGAGGTTCCGTATTAAATTTTGTAACTATTTTGCACGGCTGTGCATTATAAAAAAACCGTGAATATTCACAGGTTACTTTAAGGAGGAAAAATAATATGACAAAAACATGGCAAAAAGTTCTTACTGCTTCATTAGCAGCAATGATGCTTGCGGGAAGCTTGGCGGGCTGCGGTTCAAAGACAGCTTCAATCAACTTGGAAAATCCTGAAGTTACAGTTATGACAAAATCATTCAACCCTGATCCTGCTCCGGCAGACAGTGAAGTTGTTAAGGCTCTTGAAGAGGTTCTTGGCACAAAGGTTAATTTCTCATGGGTTCCTTCATCGAACTATGAGGAAAAGGTTACAGCTGCTATGGGTTCAGGTGAATATCCGCATATTATGTTGGTTGGTTCAAGAAGCTCAAGTGTTATCCAGAACTGCCGCGCAGGTTCATTCTGGGATATTACTGATAAAATTACTGACGCTTCAAAGTATCCTAATCTTGCACAGTCAAATCCTGATGTTCTTCACAACATTTCAATTGACGGTAAGGTATATGGTGTTTACCGCGCAAGAGAGCTTGGAAGAGCCGGCGTTTCAATCAGAAAGGACTGGCTTGACAATTTAGGAATGGATATTCCTACAACTATTGATGAATTCTATAATGTTCTAAAGGCATTTAAGGAGCAGGATCCGGACAAGAATGGTCAGGACGATACATATGGTATGATTGTTACTAACTATCTTGATGGTCCTCTTAACAATATCGCTATTTGGATGGGCGCGCCTAACCAGTGGGGTATTAATAAAGAAACAAATCAGCTTGAGCCTGCTTTCATGTTCTCCGAATTTAAGGATGCTCTTGATTTCATGAGAAAGTGCTATGAAGAAGGCTTAATCAATCAGGATATGGCTACATATGCTTCAGATAAGTGGAATGAGCAGTTCTTGTCAGGTAAGGCCGGCGTTATCATCGACGTTGCAGACCGTGCAAGACGTCTTGCTCAGAACGTTACAGGTATTAATCCTGACGCAAAGGTTGACGTATTTGGTTATGTAAAGAAGGACGCTGAGTCTGAGCCTAAGACATTGCCTACAACAGGTTATGACGGCTTCTATGTATTCCCGAAGCAGTCAGTTCATACAGAAGAAGACCTTGATTTCTTATTGGGCGTTTTGGATAAGGCGTGCGGTCAGGAAGCAAGCGATCTTATGAACTACGGTATCCTTGACAGAAACTATACAATTGAAGATGGATACGCAGTAAAGACTGACGATGCTGCTTTGCTTAAGGAATATGCTGACCTTAACCAGTTTGCACCTGGTATCGTATCATTCCCTGATGGCTTAAAGACAAAGTATGATACAGATGTTGCTGAGAAGGTACAGGCTGTATATGACGAGAACAAGCTTTATACAGTAGCTAACCCTGCTGAACCATATGTTTCAGATACATATTCAACAAAGGGTCCTCAGCTTGACGCTATCATGGCAGAAGCTAACACAAAGTATATCTGTGGTCAGATTTCAGAAGATGAGTGGCTGGCTCAGGTTGAAAGATGGAGAAGTCAGGGCGGCGACAAGGTTATTGAAGAAATGAACGCTGCTTATAAGGCTGACACATCAGTTCAGAAGTAATGTATTATAATAAGCTATAATTAACATCCCCCGGTTTTGCCGGGGGATGTTTCAAAATTGAAAAAAAAGAGGTGAAATGAATGGATACATATTTATTAAAGCAATTTGAGCATAAGGCGTCGGGCAAAGGCTGCCGTATGTGGCTTGGAGATATTGACGGTGACGGCAGAATGGAAATAGTAATGGTTCAGCCGGATACCGGATTTGATGATAGATTTTATCCTCACAGTGTTGTATGTGCGACCGCATATAATCTTGAGGGTGAGCAGCTTTGGCAGATAGGCGAGCCGGATCCTAATGTTGAAGGAAGCGGTTCGGATATTCCTGCGCAGATTTATGATATTGATAATGACGGCAATAACGAGTTTTTATGCGTCATGAATGATGAGCTGTGCATTTTTGACGGTAAAACGGGTGAGCTGAAAGAGAAGCATTTGCTGCCTAACGAGCACGCGCATGACTGCATTGTGATTGCCGACTTGGAGGGCACAGGCTATCCGCAGAACATTATATTGAAGGACAGATACAAACAGATATGGGCGTTGGACACTAATTTTCAGGTGATGTGGACATTCAAGGGCAATGTCGGACATTATCCGTGGGTTTATGATTTAAACGGCGACGGCAAGGATGAAATTATTGCCGGATATAACGTATTGAACGGCAGAGGTGAAAGACTCTGGACAATAGACATGGAGGATCACGCAGACTGCATATGGGTATGTGACCTGCATCAGGACAAGAAACCGGTTGTTTTGGTGGGCGGTGATGACACTACTGCATATACAGCGGACGGAAAGCTTATTTGGAGATTTACAGATACTGTTGAATCGCAGAATATAGCTCCGGGTAATTTCATACCTGAGCATAAGGGTACTGAAATTGCCGGACTTGACAGAATTTCAAGAAATGATGTTATAGGCCCCGACGGTAATATTATACCTGCTCCGGAAGGAAAAGACGGTGTATTCATTTTTGATCATGAAGCCAATTCTATCTTTAAAGAGGACAGACAAATTCCGGGTTGGAAAACTATTGTTACCGCCATATGCGGATTTGACAGAACAGCAAAGGATTATATTTTAGCGTACAGACGCAGTGATGTTGCAGGCGGCGTTTATGACGAAAATATGAATCCGCTGTTTGAATTACCATTTGAAGGTCATGTTATGTGGACAGATTTGGTAGGTGACGGACTTTCGCAGCTGATTGTGTACAATGATGAAAAAATTGCGATATATTCCACAGAAAAAACAGATTTAACAAAGGCGGTCGTACCATACACAAGACCGCAGCCCAAACGTCTGTACAACTGGACGCGTTATTGGGGAAGTGAAATGTCGCCCAACAAATATGCGGTAAATTACATTACGGGTGATTTCACTACAAACGATATTGCCGGATGGGCAATTAAATGCGCTTCTGAAAAGACTGATAACGCATTGGTTACACGCGCTGACTTTGTGGTTTTACTTGTTAATGCATTGGGTTTAAAGGCATACGAGCGTAGTAATTTTAAGGACATTCTGCCGAGAGCTTATTATTACGAAGCGGCTGGAATTGCAAAAAAGCTTGGAATAATAGACGGCGATAAATTCAATCCTGATTCTCCGATAACTGCGGGCGCTGCAATCGAGATGCTTACGAGAGCGAACGTAATGACGGCTATTAATCTTGCGTCGGACGCTGCGCTTAAAAAGTGGCAGGTGGCAAGAATTTTTGTTGGTATATAGCTTGAATATATCAAGTGTAATAGGTTATTTTCGGTATAGCTGATTAAAGTCTGTTCACATAAAGCCTATCCGACATCTTTTATGTGAACAATAAAATTGACAGGAGAAAAAGAATGTACGAAAAAATAGTTTCCGATAATAAACAATGGATTGATGATGTATGGGAAAAAATCGATAAAAAAATGAAGGTTGTATCAGAGCTTTCAAAGGATAAAATTCCATACACAACTGTAAACGGAGTCCACAATAACATGGTAAAGGATGATATTACATGGTGGACAAACGGATTTTGGTCAGGCCTTATGTGGCTTTTGTATGTAGGAACAAAGGACGAGCAATATAGAAGTGTTGCGGAAGCTGCGGAGAAATTTCTCGACGGTGCGCTTGAGGATTACGACAGACTGCATCATGATGTAGGCTTTATGTGGCATATAAGCGCGGGAGTGAATTATAGGCTGTTTGGCGGGAAAAAGTCAAGACTCAGAGCAACCTATGCGGCTGATATTTTAGCATCACGCTATAATCCTGACGGGAAATTCATACGTTCATGGAACGGTGACAATAAGGGATGGGTAATTATTGATTCTATGATGAATATTCCGCTGTTATACTGGGCGTCAGAGGAATATGATGACAATCGTTTTAAAGCGGTTGCGCTAAGTCATGCCAAAACTGTTATGGAAAATCATATAAGACCTGACGCAACATCGCATCACATAGTAAGACTTGATGAGGAAACGGGCGAATTTATAGAAGCCTTTGGCGGTCAGGGCTATGAGCTTGGCTCATCATGGACACGCGGTCAGGCATGGGCGATTTATGGCTTTATATTGAGCTATATTCATACCGGCAAGCAGGAATTTCTTGATACAGCGAAGCGTGTTGCAAATTCATTTATTGCAAATGCGGCTGTGAATGACTGGGTTATACCTATAGATTTCCGTCAGCCGGAGGAACCTAAGCTGATAGATACCACAGCGGCGACGATTGCTGCCTGCGGTCTGATTGAGATTGCAAAAAATGTGGGAGAACACGAGCAAAAACTGTATCTGACACCGGCGATAAAAATGATGAAGCTGCTCGACGAGAAATATTGTAATTATACTCTTGAGGAGCAGTCAATTGTGCAGATGGGAAGTGAAGCATACCGTCTTGAGGCTCCCGAAAAAATACATATGCCCATTATTTACGGTGATTATTTCTTTACTGAGGCGATTTATAAGCTTAAAGGCTTCGATATGCTTTTTTGGTAATGTAAAAAGTTAAATGTAATATCGGCATATTGTCAGAACAAGCCGTATTTGCGGAATTTAGATTGTCGGTTATACGGCATAGTTTACTTTTGCAAAAAAAAGTGTGGGTATGCGAAAATTCGCATACCCACTTTCTATATAATTTAACGCTAAAAACGCTGTAGATTTTAATTTAATGCGAGGGATATTAAGGTTGCCGACAGACTGAAAACCTGCCGTATACTATCCCTTATTTACAGCTTTTTGTATTCGCAGTATACCCGAATCCAACCTTTGCTAAGCTCGCGTGAAGGCTGCGCCTGCCATATATATACCATGCCTTCCTCAATCATAAGAGAGCCTTCATGATTGTCAGGCGAAAAACGTCCAGAGGACACCGATTTCGTATCAAAAGGAATACAGTATGCCCCTTCGTTTTTGTCTTCCAAATCTTCGGCATATTTGAATGGATTTGTATTTTCAGCATTTTTTCTTATTCTAAATCCGTCGGGATAATAATAATACGAGCCGTCATACAGAATAATAGATGCACCGAATACTTTATCGCTGCCCTCTGCCGTTTTTGTTTCTTCAACGTAATCATTCCATGACCAAGCCGCAAGACAGTATTTACCCGAGATTCCGGCATCTATAATCAAGGCATCGTTTCCGAGAGTTTTGATGTTCTTAATTTCTCTTTTTGTATTTGTGTTCCAGCCGAGAGTTTTAAGGTCCTTCGATTCATTGTTCAGGGACGCAATAAGAATATTTCTGTCAGTTAAGTCCTTGTGCTTTCTGCATCTTATAACAAGCTCATTTCCGCGCATTTCAAAATAATAATCTGTGCTTTTGATTTTCCAGCCGCGGTCTTCTTTAACCTCGTCAGCAAGTATTTTAAGAGCTTCGGCAGAATTGCCTTTTAGAACCATATCATGCCATTCGCCGCCCTGCGGTTCTTCTGTAAAATGCTCGGAAAGCTGATTCAACAAAAGATACATTTTCGAGGAGCATTTGTTTTTTCTGCCATTTTCGATACATTTTCCTACCGACGGGATAATTATAACACCAATCAGTATAATAATAATTGTCGCGGCGGCCAATTCTGTCCAGTTTATTTTTTTTCTTGTTTTAAAGCTTCTGATATTATCCAAAGTGTTTTCAAAAAATACTTTAAAGTTCAATACGACACCTCATTCTATCATTAATACCATATAGTATATCATAAAAAAATTCTGTTTTTATTGCATTTTCTTTACTTTTATATTAAAACCGTTATACGGTCATAGTCTTTTGTATACCATGATTATCATAGTGATAAAGCAAGCCGCGCCGCCGATAAAGTTTGAAATCGGCTCGGATAAAAATACTCCGTTTACTCCGAACCAATTCGGCAGAATAAATATCAAAGGTGTTACAATAACGACTTTTCTGAAAATTGAGAAAAATATTGCCTGCTTTGATTTTCCGAGCGCGGTAAATGTGCTTTGACCCGATGATTGCAGAGCCATCATAAAAAATCCGAAGAAATATATGTGCATGGAGGTCACGCCTACACGCATAATTTCCGGGTCGCTGCTGAAAATGCCAATGAAAAACCTCGGGAACAGCGATACTATAAGCCATGCAAATAATGTATATGATGTAAGAATACCGGACATCCATTTAATACCCGTTTTTACACGGTCATTTTTTCCGGCGCCGTAATTAAAACCGATAACAGGCTGAGCGCCGTTTGAAAAACCGGCAATCGGCATATATATAACCTCGCGTATGGAATTTATAATCGTCATAGCGCCTATATAAACATCGCCGCCGTGATTTTGCAGACCCATATTATAAGCCATCTGAACAATACTGTTTGTTATCGCCATTGTAAAGCCGGCTGTGCCGAGAACTGTAATTCTGCGTACACGCTTTAAGGTGCAGCGCATTTTTTCAAGCTTTATTTTTAGTATTGCGCGTTTTCCGGTCAGGAATGAGAATGTCCAGACTGCTGAGGCAAACTGTGAGATGACTGTTGCGGCTGCTGCGCCCTTTACCCCCATATCCAATATAAATATGAAAATCGGGTCAAGAATTATATTCATAACTGCGCCGATTATAACTGTCATCATTCCTGTTTTTCCAAAGCCCTGCGCATTTATGAAGCTGTTCAGTCCAAGACTTATCATAACAAACAGATTGCCTGAAATATAAATTGTCAGGTATGAGTTTGCATAGGGCAGAGTATCGTCACTTGCGCCGAGAAGCCGCAAAAGCGGAATTTTAAAGATAAATCCGAAAACTGTAAGCAGTGCGCTCAGTACAAGAAGCATAGCAAAGCTGTTTCCAAGGATTGCTTCAGCTTCATTATCGTGTCCCGCGCCGCGTTCGATTGAAAAAAGCGGTGCGCCGCCCATTCCTATAAGATTTGCAAATGCGATAACGATAGTAATCGCCGGCAGACATACACCAAGTCCTGTAAGAGCAAGAGTTGCTTCTGTGCCGAGCTTGCCTATATATATTCTGTCGATTACATTATAAAGCACGTTTATAAGCTGTGCCAGCGTCATTGGCAGAGCAAGCGAAATGATGTTTCCCAATACACTGCCCTTTGAAAAATCGTTTTTCGCCATTTCTCTGCATACTCCCTTCCGAATTTAAATTTGATATATGTATTTTATCATATATTTTATTTTTTTCAAGTAGAATGAGGGTTTTAAATAAATTACCAAATAAAAAGTCCCCAAATCTGGCTGAAATGCCAAATTCAGGGACAATTTTATGGAGCTAACGAGCGGAGTCGAACCGCCGACCTCTTCATTACCAATGAAGTGCTCTGCCTACTGAGCTACGTCAGCAAAATCACTATCTAAGTATACCACAGCATAAATTAAAAGTCAAGTAAATTGAGAAAAAAATTGGAGGTTTAGCGTATGAATTACCAATGATTTTTAATTGAAATATTGTATATTGTGTGCTATAATGTAAGCAAATATACAAAAGGAGGCAACAGCTGTAAAATGAAAAAATTACCTGTATTTTTATGTGCCGCAATGTTACTTGGGTCAGCGGCTCATGCGGAGGATGATATAACAGTTTTTGTTAATGATACGGAGCTGAGCTTTGATCAGCCGCCTATAATATATAATGACAGAACTCTCGTTCCTATGCGCGCAATTTTTGAGTCGCTCGGGCTTACGGTGCAGTGGTTCGGGGAGGAGCAGCGTATCACTGCTTTTGACGATGATATAAATGTGACAATGTTTATAGGAGAAAAGTCTGTTTATATAGATGGTGAAGAATTTATAACGGATGTTGCGCCGATGATAATAAATTCACGCACTCTTGTACCCTTGCGTGTAATAGGTGAAGCGCTGGGCGGTGATGTGGAGTGGTATCCCCAAAGCCGTACAGTCACGATTGACACGTTCACAGACAGCTTTTATAATTCGCAGGAAAAGGTAAATGATGATGATTCTGCTGTGAAATGGGAGCATGAGGTGCTTGAGCTTACAAATGCCGAGCGTGAAAAATACGGATTAAAGCCATTAGTTTGGAATGAAGCTCTCGCCGAGCTTGCCCGTGCCCACAGTAAGGACATGGCTGAGCGGAATTTCTTTGACCATTATAACCCCGATGGAGAATCGCCGTTTGACAGAATGAAGGCGGCGGGTATTCAGTATATGGCGGCGGCTGAAAATGTGGCAGCCGGACAGGCGTCGCCGGAAGCGGTGATGGATAGTTGGATGAATTCGCAGGGGCATCGTGCTAATATTTTAAATCCAAAGCTTGAGGAGCTTGGGGTAGGACTTGCCAGAGGCGGTGGGTATGGGATTTACTGGACGCAGAATTTTGCGACGATGCGGTAATTTAATTACGGAGCTGCTGTGCTTAAAAGGTGCGGCAGCTTTTTTTGAAAAAGCGTTGCTGTTTATTAAAGCATAAAGCAAAAAAAGCATCCGGGAACGATGCTTTTTTCGTTTTGCTATGTATAGGATAAAAGGGTAGAATGTAATTTCTTTCTACAAACACATTATAGCACAGCAACTATTAATTTGCAAGTACTTTTTCATAAAAAGTTATACATTTTTTGCAAATATTACTTTTTTGTGTTTTTTTGATTTCAGTTATTTCATTAATATGATATTTTATCATGGTTTATGGTATATATATAAAAATTTATTAAAAAACTTACGAAAAAATTACAATTTGATGTAGACAATTCCATAATTTATTGTTATAATATTAACATAGGTCAACTTATGATTCGGTGCGGCCGAATCGAAATAAATTTTAGGAGGAGATTCCAATGGCAAAAAAGTATGTTTACCTTTTTAAGGAAGGCGACGCAACAATGAGAGAGCTGCTTGGCGGTAAGGGTGCAAACCTTGCTGAAATGACAAAGCTCGGTCTGCCTGTTCCTCAGGGCTTCACAATTTCAACTGAGGCTTGTACACAGTACTATGAAGACGGCAGAAAAATTAATGATGATATTCAGGCTGAAATTCTTGAAAACATCAAGAAGATGGAAGAAATCACAGGTAAGAAATTCGGTGATCAGGAGAATCCGCTTCTTGTTTCTGTTCGAAGTGGTGCAAGAGCTTCAATGCCGGGTATGATGGATACAATCCTAAACCTTGGTCTTAACGAAACAGTTGTTGAGGTTATGGCTAACAAGTCAGGCAACCCACGTTGGGCTTGGGACTGCTACAGAAGATTTATTCAGATGTATTCTGACGTTGTTATGGAGGTTGGTAAGAAGTATTTTGAACAGCTTATCGACGAAATGAAGGAAAAGAAGGGTGTTACTCAGGACGTTGATCTTACAGCGGAGGATTTAAAGGAGCTTGCTTCACAGTTCAAGGCTGAATATAAGAGCAAGATTGGCGAGGACTTCCCGGATGATCCAATCGACCAGCTATTCGGCGCTATCAAGGCAGTATTCCGTTCATGGGATAACCCAAGAGCTAACGTATACCGCCGTGATAACGATATTCCTTATTCATGGGGTACAGCAGTTAACGTACAGATGATGGCATTTGGTAACATGGGTGACACATCAGGTACAGGTGTTGCATTTACTCGTGACCCGGCAACGGGTGAAAAGAAGCTTATGGGTGAGTTCCTTATGAACGCTCAGGGCGAGGACGTTGTTGCAGGTGTAAGAACACCACAGAAGATAGATCAGATGAAGGACGTTATGCCTGAGGTTTACGAGCAGTTCGTAGGCATCTGTAAGACTCTTGAGGATCATTACAGAGATATGCAGGACATGGAGTTCACTATCGAAGATAGAAAGCTTTATATGCTTCAGACAAGAAACGGTAAGAGAACAGCTCAGGCTGCTTTGAAGATCGCTTGTGACCTTGTTGACGAGGGCATGATTTCAAAGAAGGAAGCTGTTGCAATGATCGACCCGCGTAACCTTGACACACTTCTGCACCCACAGTTTGACGCTGCCGCTTTGAAGGCTGCTGAACCAATGGGTAAGGCTCTTGGCGCTTCGCCGGGCGCTGCCGCAGGTAAGATTGTGTTTACTGCTGACGACGCTAAGGAATGGGCTGAAAGAGGCGAGAAGGTTGTTCTTGTTCGTCTTGAAACATCACCTGAGGATATTGAAGGTATGAAGGCTGCTCAGGGTATCCTGACAGTTCGCGGCGGTATGACATCACACGCTGCCGTTGTTGCTCGTGGTATGGGTACCTGCTGTGTATCAGGCTGCGGCGATATCGCTATGGACGAAGAAAACAAGAAGTTTACTCTAAACGGCAAGGAATATCACGAGGGTGATACAATTTCACTTGACGGTTCAACAGGTAATATATATGACGGACTTATTCCTACAGTTGACGCTTCAATCGCAGGTGAGTTTGGCAGAATCATGGGCTGGGCTGATGAGTTCAGAACATTGAAGGTTCGCACAAACGCTGATACTCCTGCTGACGCTAAGAAGGCAAGAGAATTAGGCGCTGAAGGTATCGGTCTTTGCCGTACAGAGCATATGTTCTTCGAGGGCAACAGAATTGACGCATTCAGAGAAATGATTTGCGCTGACACAGTTGAGGAGAGAGAAGCTGCGCTTGATAAGATTCTTCCGATGCAGCAGGGTGACTTTGAACAGCTTTATGAGGCTCTTGAGGGTAATCCTGTAACAATCAGATTCTTGGATCCTCCTCTTCATGAGTTCGTTCCTACAGAAGAAGCTGACATTGAAATTCTTGCAAAGGCTCAGGGTAAGAGCGTTGAGAGAATTAAGGAAATCATCAACGGCTTGCATGAAGCTAACCCGATGATGGGTCACAGAGGCTGCCGTCTTGACGTAACATATCCTGAAATCGCTAAGATGCAGACCAAGGCTATTATCCGCGCTGCTATCAATGTTTCAAAAGCTCATCCTGACTGGACAATCGTTCCGGAAATTATGATTCCGCTTGTATGTGAGGTTAAGGAATTGAAGTACGTTAAGGGTCTTGTTGTTGAAACAGCTGACGCTGAAATCGCAGCGGCAGGAGCTGACCTTAAGTACGAGGTTGGTACAATGATCGAAATTCCTCGTGCCGCTCTTACAGCTGACGAAATTGCAACAGAGGCTGACTTCTTCTGCTTCGGTACAAACGACCTTACACAGATGACATTCGGTTTCTCGCGTGACGACGCAGGCAAGTTCCTTGACGCTTACTATGATACAAAGATATTCGAAAACGATCCGTTCGCAAGACTTGACCAGAACGGCGTTGGTAAGCTGATGGAAACATCAATCAAGCTTGGTAAGCCGGTCAACCCGAACCTTCATGTAGGTATCTGCGGTGAGCACGGCGGTGACCCGACATCAGTTGAGTTCTGCCACAAGATTGGTCTTGACTACGTTTCATGTTCACCATTCAGAGTTCCAATCGCAAGATTGGCTGCTGCTCAGGCTAAGATTAAGGAAGAAAACTAATTTAAGTTTTATGCATAAAAAAAAGTGATTGCTTCGGCAATCACTTTTTTTCAATTTATCAAAATAATAGACTATAAATTATTGTTTAGCGGTGCAAAAATTATTTTGCTTAACAATTTTTGTAATTTATTATTTATGTACTTTTGTACGTACAAAAGTACCAAAAAACGCTGGGGAGGGAGGGCGCTCCTTGCAACCGTTGGTTGCTGCGCTCGCTTATCTCCCTCGCCCAGACCCCTTCCTCTAACTTATGGGTTTTCTATTGTATTAATTGCGTTGCTCTGCAAACCTCTCCTTGAGGAGAGGTGCCCGAAGGGCGGAGAGGTGGTAAGCCTCCCCTATTAGGGGAGGTGTCGCCATTAGGCGACGGAGGGGTTTATGCCGAAAATTTTAATATTAAAACCCCTCAGTCACTTCGTGACAGCTCCCCTATTAGGGGAGCCTTGCGAAACCCGCAAAGCGGCTTTTGCCAAAGGCAAAAGTGTTTAGGGGAGGCTTATTAAACTAAACAATAATTTACCATTTCTTATTTTTAGTCATTTAATTATTTCGTAATTTTTTTAATTCTTATGTCATCACCGTAGAATTTATAAACCATAAAGCTTTCATAAATTCTTGACGCAAATCTTGAACTGTATATTTTTGCAATTTCGCCTACACTCAAATTTGTATTCACAATCATCTTTTTGTT
>JALEPO010000045.1 GCA_022768695.1 Clostridia bacterium | reverse complement strand
CTTTTTTTCAAAACCTTTTTGTATCAATTTTACCTCATCGCGGTAACTCTGCCGCAAGGCTCTTGGCTCACTCTTTAGCCTCCCTCGCTGACAGCTTTTATATATTACCACATCTTTTCCCCTTTGTCAACACTTTTTTTTTATTTTTTTTGAATTTTTTTGTTTTGGATATTTGGTCACATCTTCACACCCGTCAACCCGCTAAAATGTACAAGATTACTACAATATCATAAAAATCAAAGCCTTATAATGCAATATTTCAGCGGTGTATTTTACCACCGCTGAAAAAACAAGCGACCAACACTTGACAATTTCTTATAAAGACTGTGACATTTTTCTCTTAGCGTTATTTCGTATCTGCCCGTATTTTTTCTATAACCTTTTTTTCTATACGCGAAATCTGCACTTGAGAAACACCTATTATCTTTGCAATCTCCGCCTGTGTCTTTCCTTTAAAATATCTTAACATAAGTATTTGCTTTTCTCTCGGCTTAAGATTTTTTAAGATATCATCTAAAAGCACCTTATTAATAATGTTCTCCTCTATATTTTCTCCAGCGATAGTATCTACGACTTTAATTTCTTTATCTCCGTTGTTATATATATTTTCATAAATCGATTCGGGAGGTGAAGCTGCCTCAAAAGCCTCCAACAGTATATCCGCATCAATACCGCACTCTTTTGATATTTCACTTATTGTAGGTTCACGATTAAATCGACGTCTCAGAATTTCTTCCGCCTTCCAGCCCTTCATAGCGCTTTCCTTAAGCGTACGGCTTATTTTAACAGCGCCGTCATCACGGAGAAATCTCTTTATTTCTCCGGCAATCATAGGTACCGCATATGTAGAGAACTGCACATTGAACTCAGGATTAAATTTTTTAACTGCCTTGATAAGTCCTATCGCGCCAATCTGTATTAAATCTTCAGACTCATATCCGCGTCCGGAAAATCTCTTTACAATACTATATACCAGCCCCATATTTTGTTCCACCATTATATTTTCAGCACGCTTATCCCCCTCGCGTACTCTTTCCAAAAGTACCGAGTTACTCATCATACTGTCACCTATCCAAGACATTTCCGCATAGTTACACGCGTACCCTTGCCTACTTCACTTTCCACATCGACGGAATCCATAAATGTTTCCATTATTGTAAATCCCATTCCCGAACGCTCCATTTCCGGTTTACCCGTAAATAACGGTTCTCTTGCAAGTTTAATATCAGATATTCCTATACCTTTATCTGAAACTGTAAATTCCACAGTTCTGTCAACTATTTCTCCTTCCATGGTTATTATCCCGTCACAGCCCTCATATCCATGAATTATAGCATTGGTTACCGCCTCCGAAACAGCTGTTTTGACTTCGGAAAGCTGATCCATAGTCGGATCAAGCTCTACAATGAAAGCTGCCGCCACAGTTCTTGCAAATCTTTCATTATCAGACTTATTCGGAAATTCAACTTTAATTTTATTCTGCAGCATCAGCAGTCACCTCCTCAAGAGCTTTATCAACAGTATCTGTCATTAACACAAGCTCATCAACACCTGACATTTTTATAATCCGCTTAACACCCTCCGACGCTCCGGCTATAACAATTCTGCCGCCCAACGTTTTTGCAGTTTTGTACCGCCCGATAATCATGCCTATACCGGAGGAATCCATAAAATTAACTCTGCTAAAATCAAAAATTAAATTTATTGCTCCTGTTTTTGGTAATTCTCTGTTAATCACATCTCTTATTTTTCCTGCTGTGTGGTGATCCAAATCCTCTTCTATTTGTATCACCAAGGCTTTGCACCGCCCAACTATGTATAATTCCATAGCGTGTCCTCCTTTTTCATTCGTCTAATTATATTTCCATATATTTCCTTATTTTCCCTTTGTTGAAATTACAGAACCTTTGTCGAAAAGAAAAAAAATGACACCGCTAAATTAACGATGTCATTTTTAAACTGTAGTTATCACTATATTTTACAAAAACATTCTAATTAAATAAGTTTACTATTGTATTGATTGCGCCAAATGACACAAGTGACATTATTATTCCCGCCGTAACAACGCCTAAAAAGATAAACAGTAAACTTTTCTTAGGCTTCATACCAAACAGAACCGCAAGCAGACTGCCGGTCCACGCTCCCGTACCCGGAAGAGGAATTGCAACAAAGAGGAAAAGTCCGAGATAGCCATACTTTTCAATCTGCTCGGATTTTTTCATAGCCTTTGCTTCAATCGAATTAGGTATCTTCTTAAGGCAGTCAATTCCTTTCATCCAGTTAAAAATCTTTTCAATAAACAGAAGTATAAAGGGTATGGGCAGCATATTGCCAGCCACAGCCGCAGCAAACGTTTGTATGAACGGCAGCTTAAGAATACTTCCCGCAACGATGATACTTCCCCTAAGCTCAAGCAAAGGAATCATAGAAATCAGAAATGTTATTATCTGAGGAGAAACATTATGAGCCTCCAATGCCGTTATTATTGTACTAACTATTCCATCCATATATCAAATCTCCTTATCCACAATAAATGTAACTGCTTTATTAAGCAATGTTATTTCAGCATATTCACATGCCCCGCCAAATTCTCCGTCAAGCGTCCATTTGACCGAATCATCAAACTCAAATTCCACATGAGAGGTTTTAAACGAAACATATCCCGCCCCCTCCATATTTCCTCTCAGAAAGTCAGAAATAGTAGTCTGGAATTCCACCAAATTTGTCGGCATACGCACAAGCACTCCTTCAAACATTCCATCATCAAGAGATATATTGTTCATTATACCGTTTTCATCTCCCACTTCAAAACCCGCTACCGACTTGGAATTCAAAATCATTCCCAATACAAAATCGTCCTCTATTTCAACATCATCATACCGTACCTTAGCATGATACTTTTGTATACTTGAAAGCTTTTTTATTCCCTCGAAAAAATATGCCGCCTGTCCGAAAATATTTTTCGTTCCCTGTGGAGTTTCATAGGAAACATCCGTAAACGCGCCGAAAGCGGCAACATAATTATATGGTCTGCCGTTGAATTTACATACATCACATTCAAAGGTCTTGCCTCCTACTGCAATCTCAGCAGCCTCCGGCATATCCTTTGGTATCCCAAGGCTGTTAGAAAAATCATTCACTGTGCCTGTGGGAATATATCCTATAGGTACTCTTTTTTCCTCCGGATTAGAAAGCATTCCATGTACGGCCTCATTCAATGTGCCGTCGCCTCCGGAAACAACTACGCGATTATATTCACACGCCTCATTTTTAATTTTCTCAAAACAATCGTTAGGCGCCTGAGTAGGATAAATAGTAACATTATATCCTTCCTTTGTAAAAATATCTACTATGTCTATAAGATTATTTTTAATCTGCGCTCTTCCGGAATGAGGATTGAATACAAATAACAGCTTCTTCATACACCGCCTCCCGCTATTATCTATCAACAAATAATTTATATTCTATTATACTAATAAAAATGATTATAGTCAATATCTAATAGAAAAAAACACCCGCGCGTGTATGAGATTTACAACAAATAAAAATAAAAATTTCGATATATACTTGATATTTAAAAACAAAGCATATATAATATGATTATACAAGGAGGTAGTTATGATTAAGGATAAAAGATTTTATAAAAATGTTATTGCAATCACAATTCCAATTGCGGTACAAAACCTGATAAGTCTTGCAACAAGCCTTATGGATACAGTAATGCTCGGCCGTGCCGATAACACCGGTGTATTCCTTTCAGGTTCATCTCTGGCAAACCAGCCTTTTTTTATTTTGTCAATTATAAGCTTTGGTCTGTCAGGAGCGGCAACGGTACTAACCTCACAATATTGGGGTAAGCGTGATGTAAAATCAATACGAACAATATTCTCCATAGTTCTTAAAATAGCGTTTATTTTTTCGGCAATTATAGCTTCTGCTGTACTTATAGTACCCGAAACAATAATGGGACTATATTCCAATAATGCAGAAATCATCGCTGCGGGAACTGATTATCTTCGTATTATAGGATGGGCATATGTGCTATTTGGTTTGTCAGGGACTATGATATGTATGATTCGGAGTGTAGAGCTTGTTAAAATCTCGGTTGTGGTAAACCTTTCCTCGTTTGTGATTAATGTATTTCTGAACTGGGTATTAATATTCGGAAATCTTGGCGCTCCGGCTCTGGGAATACGAGGAGCAGCCTTTGCCACACTTACGGCGCGCACATTAGAGTTTATAATAACCTTTGTTTATATATTCTTTATCGATAAACGTCTTTGCTTTAAGCCAAAGCATTTGTTCCTGTTCGATAAAATTTTTGCAAAGGACCTTTTAATGCACGGTTCGCCTGTGTTTATAAATGAGTTTATTTGGTCATTAGGCACAACACTTCAGTCAGCCATTCTCGGACACATAAATTACGCTTCCGGAGACCCTGTAGCGGCAAACTCAATAGCGTCAATGACTCAGCAGCTGTCAACAGTTATTATATTCGGCGTTGCAAATGCCGCCGCGGTTATTATCGGTAAATCAGTAGGTGAAGGCAGCTTTAAACGCGCATTTGAGGAGGCAAAAGCCCTGAAATTTATGAGCTATGTGGTAGGTGCGGCAGCGTGTGTTTCAATTTTGCTTTTAAAGAACGTTATAGTAACCTTCTATACGGTTCCGGAGGAAACAAAAATTCTTGCCGGAAATCTTATGACAGCTGTTGCGTTTATAACCTTCTTTGTATCTATATCATCTATTACTATAGTAGGTATTTTACGGGGAGGCGGTGATACACGCTTCTGTCTTATTGCTGAAATGATTACTCTTTGGCTTGTAGCTCTGCCTCTGGCCTTAACGGGAATGCTTCTAAAGCTTCCGGTTGTGGCAGTATTGCTTCTTATGAAAATAGATGAGCCGCTCAAAGGAATTATATGTGTTATAAGAATAAACAAAAACAAGTGGATAAAATCATTAACAAGAGAAACATAAAAACATCAGATATTTGACTGAACGCAGAAAATTCTGTATAAATTACGGTCGGAAAGGTTAAACAAAATAATATGAGAATTTTAGGTATAGATTACGGTGACTCAAGAGTCGGCATTGCCGTAAGCGATGAATTAGGCTTCATGGCACAGGGTGTAGGAACTATAAAAAATAAAGGCATGGCAAATCTGATTAATGAGCTTTCACAAATAATCGCTCAATATAATCCGGGAAAAATCGTAGTCGGACTCCCGAAAAATATGGATGGAAGCATAGGCTTCCGCGGCGAAGCAACATACAAATTTACAGAGGAATTAAAAAAAATATATGATAAAGAAATTATATTTTGGGACGAACGTCTTACAACAGTAGGCGCGGAACGCTTTTTAAACGAAACCAACACCCGCGGAAAAAAGCGAAAAAATGTTATTGATACAGTTGCAGCGTGTCTTATATTGGAAGGATACTTAAATTCTTTGAAATAGCTTGCAAAATCATTTCTAATATGGTATAGTAGATTTATCATAATTGCAGACTGCCATTTTAATGCAAAAATATGCGCAGTGGTACATAGGCAAAACACCTGCCTGCAAAAAATCAGAAAGGAAATAAAAAAATGGAGAATAATATTATAATTTTGGAAGATGAACACGGCTGTGAGATTGAATTTGAAACAATAGATGTTTTTGAGTTCAATGGAATCACATATTTTGCGCTTCTTGAAGTAATGCCGGAAGGTCAGGAAACAGACGAGGTGCTTATAATGCAGGTTGAGGGAGATATAGACTCAGAAGAAGCCGAATTAGTTATGGTTGATGACGAGGAGCAGCTAAAGGCAGCTTTTGAAGAATTTCTTCGTCGCGATGAAGAAGCAGCTAATCAGGAAAACTAATCTGTAATATTTTTGTATCAGATTTTTAAACAAAAAACCTGATTTTTCCTATTGTATTTTTATGATATATGTGGTATTATAAATACAGTAAAACAACTTAACAAATCACCCTGAGATTTCGCGTGAAAAAGTCTATTTTTTACCAACACTTCTATAACGGGACATTATCTCCGGCTGCAGCGTATACGCCTCCTTTTCTTCGGAAATGCCAGTGGACATATAAAACAGCCGGGTTACGACCCACCTGCTTTAGCAGGTAGAAATGCGACTTTTATGTACGGTTATTTCGGGGTTATTTCATTTTTATATTTTCACAGGGCGAAACGCCTTTTTTTAATGCTTGCACTTGATCACCAAAAATTAAAGCGGACAAAACCGCAATTGGTTTTGTCTACAGTCTGAAAAGACCGCTGCCTTTTGTACGGATAATAATTATTTGCCTTTTTTCTTTTTACGAAGCTCTCTGAAAAATGAGGTCAGAATAGCAGAGCATTCATCCTCCAAAACACCGCCCCTTACAATTACATCATAATTAAACAGACCTTTTTCAAAAAGATTTGTTTTTGAGCCGGCACAGCCGGATTTATAATCATAAGCGCCAAAATACAATTTATCTATCCTTGCATTAACAATCGCGCCTGCACACATCGGACACGGTTCAAGTGTTACATAGATTTCGCAGTCCGGCAGGCGCCATCCGCCAAGCTTTTTGCAGGCTTTATCTATCGCAATAATTTCAGCATGCAACAGAGCGTTCTTTTTAGTTTCACGCTTATTGTAGCCGCGGGCAATAATTTTTCCGTCATGCACAATTACCGCTCCGATAGGTGTTTCACCTATATCAGCTGCTTTTTTAGCCTGTTTTATTGCCTCACGCATAAACCTTTCTTCCATTTGGACACCTCGCTTAAAAACTTACAGGGGCAGACATTCTGCCCCTGTGTTATTCATTACTGCATACCGATTTTTATATTATCCAATTCGGTTGCCCAATCAAAATTCTTTTCCTGTCTTACCGCAAGAACCTCAATAGCTCCAAAATCCGAGGCCTCAGCAAAATTCACGCTGCCCTTTCCGACATTTGAACCGTTAGAAATAGTAAACTCGGCAGTGTTTGTATTAAAGTCCGCCGTAATAACAACATGATATACCGCATCCTTATTAAAGCCTATGCCCACATTTTTCCATTCGGCAGTTTCCAAAGCTCCGTTTGATATAGCTCCGCCCCAGCTGTACTGCATTTCCATATTTTCAGCAGTCTTAAATGCAAAGAATACATGATTGTTACTATCGGCAAAACGAAGCTCACCTACTGACGAACCTCCTGTCACAGCGCCGTTTTTCCAATCAAGCTCAATAATCGCCTTGTTTGTCATCGGAGCCGGAAGGCGGTAAATAGCATTTCTGTTACCCTTTGAGCTGCCGGAAATGCCAAGTGTTTTCGATGCTGTTACACCTATGTTATCAAGAGGTGCAGGCTTAGTTCCTGCCCAACCTGCCGCATCACCTGCGGAATAGCCGGAAAAGTCCTCGTCAATATACAGCTTCCACACATTTCCCTTGCTATCCTTATAATCAGTATATGTCATACTGTCAAGAGGATTTGGTGTCGCAGTCGGTTCAGGTGTAGCCTCCGGAGTCGGAGATGGTGTAGGCACCGGCTCAACACCTGTTTTCAATATTTCAACCTTTTTTGATATCAAAGCTTTATCATTAAATTCCTTATCACCGATAAAGATATATCCGGTCGGATCCCAGAACACCTTTTTGCCTATCGCCTCAGCCATTGCACGAAGTGGAATCATTGTTCTGCCGTTATAGCTTCTTGCAGTTACATCAAGCATTTTCTTTTCGCCGTTTACAGTATATTCAGCGCTGTCAAGTGTCATAACAATATCATAGCCGTTACCTGAAAGAGTTATAACTCTTGTTGCGTCATCAAATCCTACGTCCATGCCAAAGCTTTCAGAAATAAATCTTACAGGCACAAGAGTTCTGTCACCATCTGCAACAAACGGAACCACCCTATCATCAGCTGTGTCAATCTTTGTAAACTTCGAGCCGACATAAGCATATGGACTGTCAATTAACAGCTCAAGCTTTGAAGCCGCAGTTTTACCGTTACCGATTTTATATGTGCCGTGAGCGTCAGTCAGTTCAGGATTAACAAGCTTCTGCCCGCCGCTCATAACATATCCCTCAAACAACGGAACATCTGTTGTTTCAGCGCCAAGATAGTAGCTTACATTCGGCGGCTGATTGTAATGATTGTTCTGTACAGCAACAGATGAACGATAATAATAATCCTGCATAAGCGTTGGCAGCTTATAGCCTGTAGGAATTGCAGTTGAATAAACTCTCAGTTCCTTTTCATCGCTGCTCTTCCATACTATTTCCTCACGCCAGTCACCGAACAAATCGGCTGAAACAACAGGAACAGCCTTTGTTCCGCCGTTTGACGCGCTGCCGTCAGCGTCAAAAATAACATCAACAAGCTTATCCTCCCAATTCCATTTTGAAACTCTTGTACCGTCAAGAAACTCGCTGAGCAAATCTCCGTCCCAGTAAACCTTGAAGTTCATTGGAAGAGTTCCTACGGCATCCTTTCCCTCTGAATCCTTTTCATATGTACCGTCAGGGAGTCTGTACTTGAACTGATTGAAATTATCAGCAATTTTTTCACCTGTAAAATTCATAGGAATAGTTCCGGTTGAACCCCAAACCTCGAATCCTTTATAATTCGGGTCAATGTCGCCTGCGCGGCTTCTGCCGGTATCCTTGTTTTTGCTGTAGCCGAATTTAACCTGACCTGTACGTCCGTCATGAAGCTCGATGTTACCAAGAATAGGTGCATTTTCGTGGCATGCCCATACAAGATAGCCGTTATAATCAGGATCCATCTTTGCGAGGTCAAATGCGTCACCGTGTAAAAATTTCTGCTCCTTGCCGTCATTATCCGTACCCTTTACCGCATAAAGCTCGCTGCCGTCATGGTCCATTGCCATAGGTCCTGAAATTATTTCGTCCTTACCGTCAAAATCAATATCCGCAACACAGAGATTATGATTGCAAGCGCCCCAAATACTGTCCACGTCATCAGTATTTGCTGTTTTGTGCTCCCAGTCAAGAACAAATTTGTCGTCAGAAATATGCCATGCGGCAGCGCGGACATTATCCCACGCTCCTCTTACCATTACAACGCTTGGTGTAATACCGTCAAGATAAGCAAGTCCGAACAAGTAGTGACTTGCGCGCTTTGTAAGTCTGCCTGTATCGGTGTAGCGGTACGACCAATCAGTAAGCGGTTCCTTCGCCGGAAGCAAATCGGTTCTGGCTTTTTCAACTCCTGTGACACCGTCATATACCGACAAAAATTCCGGTGTTGATACTATATACTGCCTGTCCTTAAAGATTGCAAGATTTGCAGTGTCCTTGCTGTAATCGGTAATACCATCTCCGTTCTCGTCACCGATTTTATTTCCGGCACCGTCTGAAGTCCCCTCAAACGAACGCATTATCATTTCCGATTTTCCGTCGCCGTCCATATCGTATACAAGAAAATTAATATCCACTTCATTTATTTCATTAGGGCCTATATCTATGGTCCATAAATGTGTTCCGTCCTGTTTGTATGCTTCAATAAGCGGATAAGCGGTACGCGTTGCCGGCTCCATGTTTACCGGCGTTCTGCGAATAATATATTCATATTCACCGTCGCCGTCAAGATCACCCACAGCGCCGTCATCGATAATGTACCCTTCACGCTCTTTAACAGGAATTGAAATATATTCCTTATCCCATGCTTTAACCATAACCTTAACGCCGGTTTCCGTACCGTCCTTTACCTCCGCAAGCGTATATTCCGCACCCGCGGGAGCGTCAGCGTCAAAATAATTGGACGCATTAATCGGCGAATTATTTATTTTTTCACCGTTTCGGTAAAGGTTGTAATAAACCGATGAAGAATCCGTACCGAGAAATCTCCAGCTTACAAGTGTTCCGCCGTCACCCGGTACAGCCGTAAGTCCCCTATTAAGATTTTCCATCTGACGTTCAGCCTTAGGTCTTTTTGAATAAAGCGACTCCGTTTCTTTTCTGTCCGCTTCATTCCACTCCTCCTCGTAGTATCCCATACTGAAACCATCCGCACCGCTGTCAGGCGTAAATGCTGCCAATACCGGAATACCTCCGCCGAGCATTGATGCCGCAGATAATACAGCGATAGTTTTTTTGAAAATCATTAAAACCACTCCCTTATTTTGTTTTTACTGTTTTTAACAGTCTGTAAAATTCGTACCGTTATTTAATACGCATAGCTGCAGAAACTACTGTAATTATTTTAATAATATCACAATATTTCATAAATTAATATATAAAATTACTGCAACATACTTAAAATATCAGACATTTTTTTCATATTTAACCATAAAAAAAAGACAAAACCGCAATAGTTTTGTCTTTAATCACATAATTGTATAACCCACGCTGATTATAAGCCCTTTATGCGTTCTTTTATATAGCTTTCAAGATAATCTGCCGTTTTATCAATTCCCAGCTTGCTGCTGTTAATTGAAATATCATAGTTTCTTGAATCACCCCACTTGCCGGTGCAGTAATAATTATGATATTCCTTTCTCTTTTTATCATGACGGTGCATAACCGCCTCAGCCTCAGCCTTGCTTATATTTCTCAGCCTCATTATTCTTTCTGATTTACAGCTCTTATCTGCAAGAATAAAAATTGAAATCAATCCCTTGTATTCCTTTAAGATAGCCTCCGAGCATCGTCCTACAACAACGAAGGATTTGCCCTCCTTAGCTTTTTTCTGTAAATATTCAAACTGAAGATTGGCAATGTTTTCCTCCGGAGAATTGCTGTAGCCTCTTACATTTCTCGAAATAAAACGTTTTTTGGGAATTTCATCATACTTTTCAAGAGAAGCCGCATCGATATTTCTTTCCACCGCAATCTCCCTGAGCAAATTCACATCATACATTGTAAATCCAAATCTTTCGGCAAGCTTCTCGGCAATTTCATGACCGCCGCTTCCGAACTCACGTCCTACGGAAATAATCACTTGTTCTGACATTTTATACTCCTCCTTTTTCTAATTAAAAATATCTCACAAAAATACATACAGTCGAAACCGCAAGAACAATAACCGTTGCAGGAACAGCCTTCTTACAGTATGTACCCCAGCCAATCGGATAGCCTTCCTTAGCCGCAACAGATGTTCCCACTACATTCGCAGACGCTCCTATAGGTGTTGCGCTTCCGCCGATGTCTGTACCCATTGACAATGCCCATGCCAGTACGGAAAGATCAGTGCCCTGAACAGCAGAAAGTGATTTTATTACCGGAATCATTGTCGCCGCAAAAGGAATGTTATCAACAAATGCGCTTGCAATTGCAGAAACCCATATAATAATAGCAATCATAAGCATTGCGTTTCCGCCGCTTATATTTCCTATAAAGGCTGCTACAACCTCAAGAATACCTGTCTGCTCAAGTCCGCCTACCACAACAAATAAGCCGATGAAGAACAATACAGTTTTATAGTCTACCTTCTTTATTATATCAAGAGCCTGCTTTCCTGATGTTATAAGCGTAATCAAGGCAATAAACAAGCCGATAAACGCAACTGTTAATCCTGTCTGCGCGTGTGTAATAAGCATCACAACCGCAACAAGGAAAATAACACAGCTTATAATAAAGTCCCTTTTGTCTTTAATTGCTTCGGAAGGCTTTGGCAGCGACGATATATCTATCGCTTGTGCAGCATTTTTCTTAAGCTCCTTTCTGAAGCTGAAATAGAAGAAAATAACTATACATACCAAAGATATTCCGGCTATAAGACCTGTATTGCTGATAAAATCACCGAATGAATAACCCAGCGAAGTACCTATTATAATATTGGGAGGATCGCCGCACATTGTTGCCGAGCCGCCGAGATTAGCGCAGAATATTTCTGCCAGTATCATAGGAATAGGATTAAATCTCAAAAGCTGCGCGAGCTCAACCGTAACCGCCGCCAAAAACAAAATAACGGTTATACTGTCGATAAACATAGCAAGCACTGCCGACATAATCATGAATGTCATAAACAGCGGTATTGTCTTGTAATTAACAAGCTTCGCCAGCCACATACAAAGCCACCGGAAAAATCCCGCCTTTGCCATGCCTTCAACCATTACCATCATACCCGCTATAAAAATTATTGTTGCCCAGTTGATACCGCTTGAGGATTCCGACGCTTCCCCCGCCTGATACCAAAAGTCCAGTGTGAAAATATTATGTATATTGAGCGTTTCAACTATCGCCCCCATACTATGCATACAGACTCCAAAAACAAGAACAAGTGTTAAAAGTCCGCATCCCAGCGTTACAATGTGACGCTCAATCTTCTCTGTGATTATCATTACGAACATAACCACAAAAATAATAACTGCTAAAATTTGTGCCGCCATATATATATCCCCTCTCATGCAGCGCATAATGCTTTTATTGTATTTTTCGCATTTTTCAACGAAAACCGCCTTTTAGCATACCACATTCTACATTTTTTTTCAAGAGTAATTATATATAATTATACGGCTTATATTATATTTTTTTTGACAATTTTTCTCATTAATTGCATATAGCCGTCCGCACAGCATTAACATACCGTTCTGTCCGTATAGGACTTTGCAGCACACCGCTGTCACTTCCGTAATTTTCATACTTTTAAGCAATGAACGTTTTTTATATGGTTTTCATAATATATAGAACAAAACAAACTGAAAAAAGGGGGATATATTATGTTTGAAACTGTTGCTGTTATAGGCGGTGATTTACGTCAGCTTACGCTTGCCAAACTGCTTCGCGAGGAGGGCTACAACCTGTTTCTTTATGGCTTTGATAAAGATATTAAAACAGACATTCCCGAAACAGAAACCAACCCAGATTACGCTTTAGCCGCTGATATAGTAATCCTGCCAATTCCCGTAACCTTCGACGGAGTGTATATAAATTCACCCTATGCCGCCAACCCTCTTTCCATCGAGGAATTTCTGGATGGCATAAACCCTTCAGCGATTATATTTGGCGGACAGATTAAGCCGGAGCTTGCCAATGCGCTTGAAAATAAGGGAATAGCATATCGCGATTATCTCAAACGCGAGGAGCTTTCCATAAGAAACGCCATTCCTACTGCCGAGGGAGCAATAGAAATTGCCATTTCAGAAACACCTATCACGCTTCACGGCAGTAAATGTCTGGTGCTCGGGTACGGAAAAATCGGAAAAATACTATCGAAAATGTTATTCGGGCTTGGCGCGCAGACCTTTGTCGAGGCGCGTAAATATGCCGACCTTGCCATGATAGAGGGACACGGCTATGAGCCGTTGGCGCTGTGTGAGCTAAAAAGCCGTATAGGTGAATTTGATGTGATTTTTAATACAGTTCCGGCTATGATTCTTGGCAGTAATCTGCTTAAAAAGGTAAAAAAAGACGCTCTTATTATAGACCTTGCCTCAAAACCCGGCGGAGTGGATTTTAAAACAGCAAAAGAAGTCGGAGTGAAGGTTATATGGGCATTGTCGCTTCCGGGTAAGATGATATGTTGAAAAATTTTTAGTCAGTAAAAAATAATGCTTATCTCTTTACCTTCAAGCACTATCATTTTAATCATCTCTTTTGCAATATTCTTTTTTGTGCTTATACTGTAATCAGACCAAGCTCTCAAAATTTCATTCGGATTGAAACTGATCTGATTAGTCTTATGCGATTGTAGTTCAAGCTTCATAATTTGATCTGACAGAATATTTTTCTCTGAATCCAGCTTTTTTATATACTCATTCAAGTATCTGCCAACGACATCGCTTCCCTCTGCAATTTGTTTTATAATATTTTCAATTTTCTTATCAATATCCGCAATTTTTATTTTAAGAGCATTTATTTCAGGAGTGTCTCTCACTATCTCAGCATGCTGAACGCCTTTAAGAGCTTTCAGCCGCCAAAACAATTCCTCCTCTACAATGTCCTCTATAGTTTCAATTTTCACCATTGTTCTGGGATATTTACACGAATTGTTTTTTCTGCCTCTGCAATATAAATATCGGTATTCTTTGTTTTTTGTTTTATATCGCTTTACATATAATGTATATCCGCACCTGCATTTAATAATTCCCTGAAGCCACGTTAAATTACCTGTTCCAAGGTTGCTGTGTCCTTTCTTTTTCTGAAAAATCTGCTGTACACTAAGCCATATTGAAGAATCAATAATACCCTTATGAAGTCCGAGAGTAACATAATCACTTTTCAAGCTAACAAATTTCGCTGTTTTTCTGTCTGCCGCCCTTCCGTAAACATAACATCCGTTTTCGCCAATATACTCCTCAACAGAATTATTCATGTGTCCTCCCAAATTCCGAAGATAATTATACACATCCGCATTTGCTCTTACATAAACCGGATTTTTCAGTATTCGTGCAACGGAGTCACTACTCCACAGCTTGCCTTTTCTGGTTAATATATTATTCCGATTAAGCTCTCTCGCTATTTCAGCGACACTTTTTCCATTTGAATAGTCCGTATACATCTGTTGTATAAGAATACTTTCCTTAGGTTTTTCTTTAAAGGTATACGTCTTTTTGCCATTCACCCGAATTTCAATTTTCTCATATCCGAACGGAGCATATCCCCCCAAATACAGACCTTGTTCTCCTCTTGAATAGTAATTGTCCGTAATTCTCTGCTGTATTGCCTTGCGTTCCATTTCTGCGAATACCATAAGAATATTGAGCATTCCCTCACCCATAGAATTACCTGTGTCAAACTGCTCGTTACAGGATACAATTTCAACATCAAATTGTTCAAATATCTCCTGCATATTCATAAAGTCCTTTAAAGAACGGCTCATCCTGTCAAATTTATATATTATTATCCTTGAAATCTCTCCGTTTTTCACCTTAAGCATCATTTCCTGAAAGCGTGGTCTTTCAATATTTTTGCCGGAATATCCTTTGTCCGAAAACACTTCAAAAGCTTCGCTGCGGCTGAGCCTTTTCTTACATTCCTCAATTTGTGTTTCAATGCTGATACTGTCTTTTTTATCTGCCGACTGCCTTGCATAGATTGCCTGCATATTATTTTTCACAACCTTTCTGTCCGACAATATTAGTGATTGCCGCAATATTCAGATGTTTTTTATGATATTATATATTTTGTTCCGTATTTGCACATCATTCTTTTTTCTATGATTTTCTGAAATCGCAGGTGAGTATATTTTGACAGTCATATTATTTTTCTCATATTGTTTCTTTAACTCATCCATATCTGAAGCGGGTGTTGAATTATTATATGTTGTCATGACAGCACTCCTTTTCAATAAGGGGTTATAGCCCCGTAATCATAATTCCGCTTTAAGGACACATTAAAGACAATTTATTATATGAGCGCTGATGCCTGTACAATTACAGCCGGCTTGCTTTCTATACATTTTTTATAAAATGAAGAATTTGTGATTGACATATATCGAAAAATGTCGTATAATTGTTTTGAATATAAAGGGGAGTAGTTTACGCGTATGCGTTGAATGGATCGTCAGTACGGAGTGAATCCCGGTCATTCAGTAAGTAACAAGACTTTTATTGCATTTTTTGTGTGCAGTAAAAGTCTTTTTTAATGTATTCCCCTCAAAAAAAAGAAAAAAGGAGAAAACAAATGATTTTGATGATTACTTTTCTGATTGTAGGATTTATTCTGCTTGTAAAGGGAGCCGATTTTTTTGTAGACGGCGCGTGTGACTTATCCGAAAAGCTGAAAATACCTGCATATGTTATAGGACTTACTGTTGTTGCATTCGGCACAAGTCTGCCGGAAGCTGCTGTAAGTGTCACGGCTTCACTTCAAGGAAGCAACGAAATTGCAATAGGTAATGTAATAGGCTCCAACACATTCAATACGCTGGTTGTTTTAGGTACAAGCGCATTGTTTGCACCTGTAGCCGTAAAGAAAAATATTCTTAAGAGAGATTTTCCGTTTTGTATAGGTATAACTGTGATTATGCTTATTCTTATTATGACGCTAAATAACGGCGAAGCTGCACTGACAAGGTTTGACGGTATTGTTTTGCTTATTCTATTTGCTGTATTTATGGCATTTTCTGTTATATCAGGTCGAAATGAAGCGGCTGCGATATCCACCGAATCCGAAAGTCCCGAAAAAGAAAATCTACCGTGGTGGAAATGCATATTATATATCATAATAGGTGTTTCAGGCGTTATTGTCGGCGGTGAGCTTACGGTTGAAGGCGCAAAACAACTTGCCCTAACCGCCGGTTTAAGCGAAACAGTTGTGGGACTTACAGTAGTTGCTGTAGGCACCTCGCTTCCCGAGCTTGTAACATCGGTAGTGGCCGCACGAAAGAAACAGAATGATATTGCAGTAGGCAATGTAATAGGCTCTAATATTTTTAATATTCTGTTTATACTTGGAATGTCCTCAACATTAGGAACAATAACTACTGACGGTCATGCTGCTACAGATACATTGGTTCTTATAGGAGTATGCGTGATAACATATCTGTTCGCGCTTATTAATAAAAAAATCAACCGTCCTGCCGGCATTGTTATGATTATTCTATACCTTGCATATACTTCTTATTTGCTGATACGATAAAGATAATAAAAAATAGGCAGACTTTTTGTAAGCGGTTTCCTGTATCCTGTATTATAAATTGATGTTCAATCATAACCCCATCCCCCAAAAGCTTGGGGACAGTCATTTTTAAATAAGCCAAATCCATTAAGACGCTTCAATTATAAATATACTATTTTTTCATCATATATTCTTTCCTCCGGGTAAGATTGCCCCTGTAACCTCCGGAACTATTATTAAAGATACTATTATGAATATTATTAATGAATTGGGGGTGTAAAAATTGGATTTTGGTGATAAAACCATAGGTTTTGCCATGTGCGGCTCTATTTGAACTACAATTTTGATACAATTTAACGGTTGATATTTTTTGTGGACAGGGTGGGTGCAAAAGCGGATTTTGCGGGTGCACGGTGGGTGCAAAAATATGTGTTTTTCTATTGGGTGGGTGCAAAAAAGGCTTGCAGACAATGCTAAGGCGCAAATCCCACTTAGCGGACGTAAACGCACCCCACAAAGAGAAAAAAATATTGCCCACAGAGAATAAACTCTGTGAGCAATTATTTTTACAATAACGATTTTACTTTCAATTTGTTCTTTGTGATATACAATCTTCTGTTGTCCATCCCAGGAATTTTCCTGTTCCATCATGTAAACATATAGGATAAGGATTTCCAGGTCTTATATATGCTATACACCAATTACCCGCAACCTTATAATATGGTCCCTTTGTACCTGTGGCTGAAGAATAATATGCGCCCCCATTGTAGTACACCCAATCTCCTTCTTCAAATGGTTTAGCCCCAAGACTATATGCTATATTAATCACAGTACCATAATTTACATTACTACCAGCATAATCATGTCTTAAGACTGTACCATATGATGTACTATAATCATATTCTCCCCAAGCGTTTGCCTGTAGTCCATTAGCTGAAAGCCAGCTTGTTAAATTGTCAACATGACCGCCTACAAACTGATTAGGTAGATATACATAAGCCTGATCCCAATGTGCATATAGTGTATGGTTTTTC
>JALEPO010000021.1 GCA_022768695.1 Clostridia bacterium | reverse complement strand
TCAATTCAGAAAATGCGTGAGTCCTATAGAATTTCAAAGGAGGACAAGGAGTATATATTGACCTTGAAAAGAACAGTTTAATGACTTATTAATAACAGCGGCTGAAAGCTTTGCTTTCAGCCGTTTGTATATAGTCCGCCGGGTGAAAGGCTGACCGTTTTTTTTATGATTATTTCTCGTCAACGTGAATAAGCACTTGCTCAATAATACGCTTTACATGGTCGTCATCAATCGAATAAAAGGCATTTTTACCGTCACGTCTTGCTTTTATAAGACGTGCCTGCTTTAAGGTTCTAAGCTGATGGCTGATTGCCGACTGGCTCATATTAAGATTGTCTGCAATATCATATACGCACATTTCTTTATCGAAAAGTACCCATAAAATTTTAAGACGCGTATTATCTCCGAAAATTTTAAATACCTCCGCAAGCTGCGCAATAGTATTTTCTTCAGGAAGCTCATTTTTTAATTTATCAAGTATCCGTAAATTATACAGACAAGTTTGGCATTGCTCCATTATTATCACTCCAGTTAATATTTGTGTATTATTATAACTCTATAAAAAACTTTTGTCAATTAAAATCCTGCTATGGATTAGATAAATTGAATAAAATATAAAAAACACTCTTGTTAATTTTTGTTGTTTATGATACAATTAACCATAATGACAGGGCGATACCTATTATTTAATTACAGTTTTAAAGGAGAGATATTTGTATGAAAAGAAGAATTTTTGCGGCAGGCATTGCCGCCGCAATGGCGTTGCAGCTGACAGCCGCTGTACAGGCAGCTGAAGTCGGTGAAAATCTGACTGTCGATAAATATGAGAAATCTGCGGCGGAAACTCAGAAGCTGATTGACAACCGTCCGGACATTCAAAGACCTATGGAAAACATCGGGCGCGGACTTATCGCTGTGAAATCGGATAAAAGCGCATTTGTTTCGTGGCGCTGGCTTGGAACAGAATCTCTTAATGTGAAGTATAATTTGTACCGTAACGGTGAAAAAATTAATGCAGAGCCTCTTAATGTTACAAATTATATAGATATAAATACCGAGGACGGAGCAAAATATTCTGTTTCGGCTGTGACAGATGGTGTCGAGGGAGAAAAATGCAGCGAGGTTACGCTGCTTGATAAGAGTTATATCGAAATTCCTATTCAGCAGCCTCAGGAAAACAGCGTAAACGGAGAAAAATATACATATTCCGCGGGAGATGCGTCCGTTGGCGACCTTGACGGTGACGGTGAATATGAAATTGTTTTGAAGTGGGATCCGTCAAACGCAAAGGACGCGGCGCAGATGGGTTACACAGGCGAATGTATAATTGATGCCTATGAAATGGACGGTACATTGATGTGGCGTGTGAACATGGGTCCGAATATACGCGCAGGCGCTCATGACACACAGTTTATGGTTTATGATTTTGACGGCGACGGCAAGGCGGAAATGGCTTGCAGAACAGCAGACGGCACAATCGCCGGCGACGGAGCAGTAATAGGTGATGCTGAAAAGAACTGGGCAGCTTTGGACGGCGGAAAAAATCTTAAAGGTCCTCTTTATCTGACAGTTTTTGAAGGTGAAACCGGTAAGGCTATTGATACTGTAGATTATGACCCGCAGTCTGTCGGAAAGGACTATGATATTACGGATTGGGGCGACGCAGTCGGTAACCGTTCAGAGCGTTATCTGGCGGATGTAGCCTATCTTGACGGAGTTCATCCGAGCATGGTTTTCTGCCGCGGATACTATACCGGCGGAGAGGGACCTCTCGGAGGAAGAACGGTTATAGCAACATTCAATCTTGTTGACGGAAAAATTGTTAAGAACTGGACATATGATTCAAAAGAAATAGGAAATATGTATATCGGACAGGGCAATCATTCAATGAGCGCGGCGGACGTGGATTATGACGGCTGTGATGAAATTATTTACGGCTCACTGGCTGTTGATAATGACGGCAAGGCATTATATTCAACACAGCTTGGTCATGGCGATGCCCAGCACGTTGGCGATCTTGATCCGTCAAGGCCGGGACTTGAAGTTTACTCGTGTCATGAGGATACAAATTCAGCATACGGCTATGAAATGCGCGATGCCCGTACAGGCGAAATTCTTTACGGTGAAAAGACAGCATCTGATAACGGCAGAGGAACTTCTGATGATATAGATCCCAATTATCCCGGATGTGAGGGCTGGTCAGCAGCCGGTGTTTTGACCGCCGCTGACGGAACGGTTATTTCAACAAGCTATACTATGCCGGCAAATTTCCTTGCTTGGTGGGACGGCGATCTTGGACGTGAAATTCAGGATAATATCTATATCAGCAAATGGAACGGCAAAAAGCAAAAGGCAGAAACAATCTTTACAGCATCAGGCTGCAGAGAGGTAAACGGTACAAAGGCAAATCCTTCATTGACCGCTGACTTGTTCGGTGATTGGCGAGAGGAAGTGATTTATCCTGCAAAGGACGAAAAATCTCTGAGAGTTTATACAACCACCACCACTACAGGCTACAGACTTCCGACTCTTATGCATGATATTCAGTACAGACTTCATGTTGCGGCACAAAATACCTGCTACAATCAGCCGACACATACAAGCTACTATTTAGGCTATGATACTAAAAATGTTCCTGTGCCGCAGATATATGTAACCGATAATAACGATGAAGTTAGAAATCCTGACTTAAGCAAGAAAACATGGGATATTAAGGATTTATATTCCGGCGAAAAAGTTGAGCTTGTAATCGGATGCCCTACAGCCTTAATTAACGGTGCTGCAAAAAGAATAGACAACGATAATACGGAGGTGGTTCCGTATATTTCAGCAGAGGACAGAACTCTTGTTCCGCTGAGATTTATATCAGAAGCGTTCGGCGCAGAGGTGGATTGGAATCAGGATACGCAGACTGTAACAATTACTTTAGGAAAGCGTATTGTAAAAATGGTAATAGGTAATACTGATTATGAAGTAACAACCGCAAAGGCTGCTCCTGAAAGCAAACAGATGGAAACAGCTCCGGTAATAGCCGAGGACAGAACAATGGTTCCGGTAAGAGCCGTAGCTGAAGCTATAGAAAGATATGTATATTTCAATAATGGACTTATCACAATAAGCGACATAGAAAATCCGGAATTTACCGACGCTGAGGCTAAGGCAAGGCTTGAAGCAATAAAAACTGCTCCTGTTCCCGAAAGAATAGAAGTGGTTGCGCTTAATTCTGTAGGAGAAAAATATTATCCTAATCAGCTGGATGTTTACGCAGTTGAAGCAAGCGGCAATGACGGTAATCTTGAAATAGGCGCTGTTGACCTTGATATGAGTACACGTTGGTCGAGCTATGGTCCAAGTACGCTTGTGCTTGACTTGGGTTCGGTTTGTAAGGCGACTGGTGTTTCGATTGCCTGCTGGAAGGGAAATGAGAGAGTTTATCCGTTTGTAATTGAATATTCCGTTGACGGAGATAACTGGAAGCAGGCGCTTGGAAAATCACAGAATACCGGTGAAAACGATGGATTTGAAAAGTTTATGTTCCCTGAAGCTGTTGAAGCGCGCTATATCAGATATAACGGCGATGGCGCAACAGACCCAAAGAAGAATTATTGCCATATAAGTGAAATCGCTGTCCTTGGCGCTGAGGAATAATTAAAAGTAAGGTCAGTTCAGTTTTATGGATTGGAACAGAAAAAGAGGAGCTGTGCGCTGAAAGCGTGCAGCTCCTTCAGATTGCAGACAAAACAATAAATTATTGTTTATAGGCGTGCGCGTCCGCACGCCGTCTGAAATCTGCGATTTCAGCCAATCTCAGAACAGAGTAATTAAAAAAGTTCCCAAGGAAACTTTTTTAATTTTAAGCAAACTGACGCACATGTCGTCAGTTTGCAACCACCACTCCGCCCTTCGGGCGACTCTCCTCAAGGAGAGGTTATTAAAAGCCTCCCCCTTAATAGGGGAGCCACCACCACTCCGCCCATCGGGCACCTCTCCTCAAGGAGAGGCTTGCAGAGCACCGCAATCAATACAATAACCCGTAAGTTAGAGGGAGGGGTCTGGGCGAGGGAGATAAGCGAGCGCAGCAACCAACGGTTGCAAGGAGCGCCCTCCCTCCCCAGCGTTTTTTGGTACTTTTGTACGTACAAAAGTACATAAATAACAAATTACAAAAATTATTAAGCAAAATAATTTTTGTGCCTCTAAACAATAATTTGCAAAAAATAAAAAAAATTTGAAAAAAGCGGAACAAAATAAAAAAAGCTTCGTCTAAGTAGATGTAAAGCCTACAGAAAGTCGCTCTACATCTACATATTAACCAAAAACAGGGAGCATTAAAAGTCGATTTAGTGAATTTATAATAAAATTTTTCAAAATCGCAGTTTGGTAAAAAAAAGGTGTTGACAATATTTCTGTAAGGTTGTAAAATATGTAGTAGCAGTTTCAGATAATCGGGTAGAAGCGTTATAGGAAATTGTTATCGTAATATTTACATATTTGGATTTGTTCTTTATGGCAAAGCAGGTATCGCTTAAAGGACAACAGTCGTTTTACAGTTTGTTTACAACTGTAAGACATCATTGACTTATCATGATTTGCATGATATAATCAATGTGTAGACTAAGGTGGATATGCCTTAGTTATTCGAGTTTTACTGAAATTGAAGGGTTTTCGGTAGGACTTAGAGAAACCCTTCAAAAAAAAGAAAACAAAAAGGGAGGATTTGAGACAATGAACAAGAATCTCAAAAAAGTAATTTCAGCAGTTGCTGCACTTGCTTTATCAGCAAGCTCATTTGTTGCACTTGCTGCTAATTATCCGGATGTTGATTCATCAGCTTCATACAAGCAGGCTGTTGATGAGCTTTCAGCTCTTAACGTTATCAACGGTTATGAAGACGGAACATTCCAGCCGGACAAATTAGTAACAAGAGCAGAATTTTCAAAGATGGTTATTACAGCTCTTGGCAGCGCAGAGTTGGCACAGGCAGAAGCAGCAGCAGGTATCGACACACAGTTCAGCGACGTTAAGGGCGATCACTGGGCAGCAGGTTTTGTAACAGCAGCTGTTTCAAACAGCATCATCAACGGTATGGGCGACGGCACATTTGCTCCTGATGCAAATGTAACATATGCTCAGGCTATGAAGATGTTAGTATGTGCTGCTGGTTATGAGCAGTGGTCATTAGACCGCGGCGGCTGGCCAGATGGCTATATGTACTGGGGTAACCAGGTAAAGATCGGTAACGGTGTTAAGGACGTTACAAACGATACAGAAATCACAAGAGCTCAGGTTGCTCAGATGATTGACAATGTATTGACAGCTCCTGTATGTGTAAACACACAGAAGTATACATACGACCAGTATGGTAACAAGTATCCTGAACTACAGGCTAAGGACGGTTACGGCGTTGACTATCAGTCAATCCTAATCAAGAACCATGACGTTTATAAGGTTAAGGGTACTGTAACAGCTACAAACAAGTCAACAGGCGGTTCAGTAAAGGTTGACGAAGTTCAGTTCAAGATTCAGAACGCAAGAAACTGGCTTGACCAGGAAGATCAGATTTCAAAGACAAACGACAATGCTGTTGAAATTAAGGCAGCAATCGGCAACTCAGGTGCTGATGAATACTTAAAGAAGTATGTTGAAGCTTTGGTTAAGGAAACTGACGATGATGAGTATGAAATTCTTTCAGTAGCTCTTGCAGGTCAGAATGAAGAAGTTACTCTTAAGGCTGATGACTTCGACTATGAAAACTCAAACTACACAGCTGGCGACTATGTTGATGCAGGTAAGTTGTACTTCTACAACAGCGGCAAGACAACATCATACAAGATTAACGCTGATACAGAGCTTTATGTAAATGGTGCTCTTTATGACGGTGACTTCAATGATGGTGTTGCAAAGTTTGTAAACGACAACAATGCAAGTGACATTACATTGGTTGACGTACCGGGCGACAACAACGCTACAGACGGTATTTATGATTTAGTTATGGTTGACTACTATGCAACAGCAGTTGTTGATGTAGTTGATACAGCTGATGAAGATATGCCTACAATCAACTTCTTAGCAGCTGATGTAGATGCTAATGAGCTTGGTGCTTGGGATATCGAGCTTGACAATGATGACATTTCATACACATTCACAAAGGACGGCAATGAAATTGCTGCTGCTGACCTTGCTCAGTATGATGTTCTTTCAATCAAGTTTGACATCAACAAGAACATTGATGAATCATCATTCTATGATGTAACAGTTGCTTCAAAGGTTGAAGAAGGTAAGTATTCACTATACAACTCAAAGGATGATGAGTACACAGTTAACGGTACTGTTTATAAGACAGTTTCAACAGCTGATGCTCTTGAGCAGGGTGTAACTTACTCACTATACATCGATGCATTCGGTAGAATTGCTTACACAGAAGAACTTGCAGCATCAAAGAAGATCGCTATCCTTGACAGCATTTATGATGTTCGCGGCGGCGAAGCTTATGATGTTAAGCTAATCTTCACAGATGGTACATCTGAAACTTATGAGCTAAAGACATCAGGTACTTCAGTTGCTACTTCACCTGAGGTTCAAAACGCTGAAGCAATCGTATTTGATGATGCTGGTAACAAGAAGGCTCCTCAGGACAGAGTTGTTGAATATACAATCAACTCAAGCAAAGAAGTTACAATTAAGAAGACTCTTAACCCTGTAACAAATGAAGATGCTGCTGGTGTAGTAGTTGAAGGCGAATACAGAGCTAACCAGAACAGAATTGGTTCATTCAAGATTTCAGCAGATACTACAGCATTCGTAAATGCTTCAGATCCTAAGGATATTACTGCAACATCAATCGATGCACTTACAGACGGCGGATACTATGAAGCTTACTTCTTTGATAAGTCAAGCAGCGACAGCATCTACAGATTTGTAATGATTACAACAGGTACAGGCGCAGCTACAGCTTCAACTCGTGTTGCTGTATATCAGAAGACACTTTACACAGAAAATGAGTCAGGTGACAGCGTTGATGCTTACCAGGTACTTGTAAATGGTGAGGAAAAGACAATCAACCTTGAGTCAGGTGTAGACGCAGACGATACTCTTGTTGAAGGTGACGCTATCATCTATGATACAAACGCTTCAAACGAAGTTACAAAGGTTACAAAGCTTTACACAAATTCAGCAATGTTAGCTTCATATGATGATGTTTGGGCTGCTGCTGTTACAGATACATCAGCTCTAATCAATGCTGCTTATGTTCAGAGCTTAACAGGTAAGGATCCTGCTAACTTGTACTTCGGTGCTATCGTAGGTAGAGGTACAAACTCAATCGAAATCGGTGACGTTACAGGTGCTGTAACAGACTTGAGAGATACAAACGATATTTCATATGCTGACGATGTTGTTATCTACGTAGTAGACTACAATAAGAGATCAGGTGAAAGAGTATCAGTTTCTTCAGCAAGTGCTGTAGCTAAGGTAACAGTTCCGAAGGATGCTATGACAGATAACCAGAACATTATTAACTGGAATGGCGTAGAAGGTAAGAATGCAGTTCCTTCAAGCCCAAGAATGGCTCTTGTTAAGACAGTTGATAAGAATGCTACAGATATCGTAGTTATCATTCCTAAGAAGTGATTAATCCCTAACAGGGTTTACTTTGAAGATTAAAGAACCGGGTTTATCCCGGTTCTTTTTTTGCATAATTTTCTTTTAGAAATGAAATTAAAACTGTAATATGAGTGTAATTGACATAATAGGTAAAATAATATAGAATAATAGCATAAAGGAGTTGATTTTTGGTGCGCGAGAAACGTGAAAAAAAAGTTGCAAAACGTTCTGTTATACTTATGGAATTTGATTGGCTGTTATTTGTTTTATCAATATTTTTATCTATTTTTGGAATAATATGCATATATTCAGCTACTCGCACTCTTAATACAAATTCAAACGTAATTGTGCAGGCGGGCGCGTGTATAATAGGTATTGTTTTAATGCTTTTAACCTGCTTTTTTGATTATGAGCAGTTTAAGAATCTTATTAAACCGATATTTATTTTTTGTTTGGCGATACTTATTTTGGTTCTTATTATAGGTGTAACGGGAGATTGGGGTGCAAGAAGCTGGATTCGTTTCGGTTCGATAGGTATTCAGCCGTCTGAAATTGCCAAAATATGTTTTATACTGACATTTTCGTATCATTTGTCGCGCGTTGAAGACAAAATTAATCAGCCACTTGTTATTTTTGGACTGATATTGCATTTGGCAATTCTTGTAGGCTTGATATTGATGCAGCCGGATATGGGAAGTGCTATGGTATTTATGTTTATGTTTGTAACGCTCCTGTTTGTTGCGAAAATTTCATATAAGTATATAATACCTGTGGCAGCTGCCGGTGTCATATCTGCGCCGTTTATTTATAAATTTGTGTTGAGTGAATATCAACAAAAACGTATTCAGGTATTTATAAATCCCGATCTTGACCCGCTCAACCGCGGATACAACGTTATTCAGTCGAAAATTGCGGTTGGTTCCGGTCAGATTTGGGGTAAGGGTTATTTACATGGTACGCAAAATCAAATGGGCTATCTGCCTACAAAATATACTGACTTCCTTTTTAGTGTAATAAGTGAGGAATTTGGTTTTATTGGCGCATGCTTGCTTGTGATTGCTTTGTTTATAATTATTTACCGCTGCTTTAAGATTGCACAGAAGGCAGATAACTCTTTTGGCAGATATATTTGTGTAGGAGTTGCTTCAATGCTGTTATTCCATACTTTTGAGAATGTTGGAATGTGTATTGGTCTTATGCCGGTTACAGGTATTCCGCTGCCGTTTATCAGTTACGGTGGTACAGCCATAGTTACAAATATGGTCGCGATAGGGTTGGTTATGAGCGTAGCCTATCACAATAAGCCGCGAAGCGTATTTGATGTATATTAAAAGTTTTTCACAAATCACTCTCTTTCATCGTACTATATAACAGTACATTTATAATGAAAGGAGTGATTTTTTATGTATATCGTGGTAGGTTCAATAACTATGGCAACGCGTCTTTCGCGGGTTATTGAAAAAAATACCGGATTGCCGACTAAGGTTGTTCATACACCGTCTGCGCTCAGGGAGGGTGGCTGCTCATACTCGGTATATACTTCTGATAAAATATATGATATTGTTCATACCATATTATCGGATTTTGATATTCATGTTAAGGGAATTTATATAGAAAAGCTTGTTGATGGGGAGCGTGAATATCGTGATATATCTTGATAATGCGGCAACAAGTCACAGAAAGCCTGTGTCAGTTTATTCATCAATGATTAAAAACACTGTATTTGGTGGTCAGAATGCCGGCAGAGGTGCTCATAAATTCAGCTTGGCCGGAGTTCATACAATTGTTGATACACAGGATGCGATTGCCGAACTATTTAATATAAGCAAACCGGAAAATATTGCTTTTACGCAGAATGCAACTTATGCGCTGAACACGGCTATCAGAGGTGTAATCCGTAAGGGAGATCACATTATAGCTACAGAGATGGATCATAACAGTGTTTTGCGGCCGGTTTATGAATATGAAGATTATACAATTGTAAAAGCAAATTCCGACGGAATTGTAAGTCCGAAAAATATTGAAGAAGCAATAAAAGGAAATACACGTCTTATTATTTCCACACACGCATCAAATGTATGCGGTACTTTACAGAATGTAAACGAGATAGGAAGAATTGCTAAAAAGCACGGAGCGCTGTTTTTGATTGACACCGCCCAAACGGCAGGGTGTACAGATATTGATGTAAAGAAAATAAATGCGGATTTTCTTGCATTTTCAGGGCATAAGGGACTTATGGGACCTCTTGGCACAGGGGGACTGTATATAAAAGATCCGTCTGTGATAAAACCCATCATTACAGGAGGTACAGGAAGCAATTCCGAAAGCACGCATCAACCGGATTTTATGCCGGATATGTTTCACAGCGGAACTATGAACACACCGGCAATTGCTGCGCTCGGAAAAGGCGTTAAATACGTTTTAAAGCATAAAGCAGATAATATAGGTATGTACGAACGCTATTTGGCGGATATTTTGGAATCAGAGCTTAAAAATATGAGAAATATAAAGCTTTACGGTGAAGGAGATAAAATAGGTATTGTAGCTTTAAATATTGGCGATTTGGACAGTGTATATGTAGAAAAAATGCTTGGAGATAGGTTTGCGGTTAGAGGAGGATTTCACTGTGCGCCGTTGGCACATAAAGCACTTGATACATTATCTACGGGAATTGTGAGAGTATCCTTTGGAGCGTTTTCAAAAAAGAGGGAGATAACAAAATTTGTGGACAGAATATATCAAATCAGCAAGTCTTCCTTGGGATAGAGAAATCTATCCCAATACATAAAAGGCGTAAAAATGCATATAATATTTTTGCTAATTTTTTTAAAAAAGTATTGACAAATCCGATATTCTTTGCTATAATATTATAAGTCAGTCGATAGATTGAATATCGTGCGGGTGTAGTTCAATGGTAGAATTCCAGCCTTCCAAGCTGGTCGCGTGGGTTCGATTCCCATCACCCGCTCCAATATTTGTGTCTGTAGCTCAGTTGGATAGAGCAATTGCCTTCTAAGCAATGGGCCGGGGGTTCGAATCCCTCCAGACACGCCATAAAATAGAAAGCTGCATAGAATGCAGTTTTCTATTTTAAAAGAAAATATGGTGGATATAGTTCAGCTGGTTAGAGCGTCAGTTTGTGGCACTGAATGTCGTGGGTTCGAATCCCACTATCCACCCCATTTATTTTATAAAGCAAGGGATATATATAGGGATATAGCCAAGTCGGTAAGGCACCAGATTTTGATTCTGGCATGCGTAGGTTCGAGTCCTGCTATCCCTGCCATTTTATATGGGCCATTAGCTCAGTCGGCAGAGCACTTGACTTTTAATCAAGTTGTCCGGGGTTCGAATCTCCGATGGCTCACCAGTGAGAAAGTCTTGAAAACGTAGTTATTATGCGGTTTTCAAGACTTTTTCTTTTTGTCTGATTTTCGCATTTGTCCTTTACTTGTCCTTTGTTGTGTTTTATCCTAACTTGAAGTTACTTGCCACAGCTTCTTGTGCCATAGCTTGTGCTTTAGCGAAAGCGTGAGCGTAGATATTCAGCGTTGTACTTGCTTCGCTGTGTCCCATACTTGTCTGAACGGATTTAACGCTTGCTCCCGCGTCAATCATAAGTGAGGCGCATAGATGTCTGAATGAGTGCGGAACAACATATTTTAGTCCCTCGTTATCACAAAATTTATGCAGCCACTCATTCGGCGCTAACGGCGATATAACTCGTCCGTCACTGCGCTTAAACACAAAATTGTTTTCATTCCAATATGTTCCCAAACGCTGACTTTCCTGTTGGTAAAATTCTTGAAGCCTTTTTAGAAACACGAATACATCTTCTGTTAGCTTAACACTTCTGTTTGATGTTTCGGATTTTGGAGTGTCAAGAATATCGCCCTTGTGACTGATTTTGTATAAAGCTTTGTTGATTGTTATGATATGATTGTCAAAATCAATATTGTCCCAAGTCAGACCGCACATTTCACCGCGTCTAAAGCCGCTGCACAGCATAAGTATAAAATACGCTTGATACAATATTGGCGCTTTTGCGATGAGCTTGTCTATAAAAAGCTGCGCTTCTTCAAGCGTATACATCTCTCTTTGCTTTTTCTTCACTTTAGGAATATTTGCGTTGGCACATGGATTTGTTGACAACATATCGAGCCGTATCGCGTAATTCAGAATTGATGAAACATATGAAACATAATCTTTGACCGTTTTTGCGCCAAGAGGTTTATGCTTGCTGTTGCCTTCTAAAAGCGATTGAATAAGCTCTTGAATTGTTCGGCGGTTGATTTTATCAAGTCGAAGGTGCCCGATTTCCTCATTGACGCGCTTTATTTTTTGTCCCATAGTGTCTATGGTGGTAGCTTTTAAATGAGTGTCGGCATATTCTCTTTTCCAACGCTCCGCAAATTGCGAAAATTTTGTCGCGGAGGAAATAAATCCGTTCATACACGCTTCTTCAAATAATACCGCTTGTTTATTCAATTCCTTCTCAATTTGTTTCGGTGTCATATTTGCGGAAGGTTTCCACGACTTTGTGCGGATAACCTGTTTGCCGTTTTTGTCATAGCCACAGCTAACACGAATTTGATAGCTGTCGCCTCTTTTTCTAATGGTTGCCATTATGATGTTCTCCTTTCAATTAACATCTGTGACATACCCTCTGCATAATTATTGTAACGCTTATGCAGAGGACAGTCAACAGAATTTTTTGTAAATTTTTATCGTTCCATGTCTTTTTTTTGCTTTTTATCGATTTTTAGGAATTGCTCAAACTTTTCTCGCAATCCGAATATATCCAAAAATTCCATAACCCTATCCAGCTTTTTCCTAAGCTGAGCGACTTCACGTTGTAGATTGGCGATATTCAGCCGTTCCCGCAGGCTCTTGAGCCGTGATATTTCATTGTCCTTTTCGGCAACCTCCTGCTTCAAGTCCTTGTTCTCGCTTTCCAATGCGCTGACCTTTGCAGTTAAGGCTTTTTCGTTGCTCTTATGAGCGATATACCGTTTCGAGTTTGTCACAAGGCTGTCGTAGTCCTCTGCACTTATCTTGACCTTATCCGAAAACATAACCTTTTCAGGCTGAATTTTGTTGAGAGCCTTAACCTTTTTCTTT
>JALEPO010000183.1 GCA_022768695.1 Clostridia bacterium | reverse complement strand
TTTTTTACGGCGGCTATCAAATCGTTTGTTGTTTGGCTTTAACTCTTTTATACGATTTTAGTGTGAATAGCTAACAAGTCATGCCCGTATTCTTAATATGTATTCAAATCATTAATTAACAGTTCCAATATATTTTCCTGATAACCTGCAAAGCCTGTTTTTATCATAAGCTGTACTGTTTCTTTGAGATAGGGGCTCTGTACTTCGCGCAAGCTCTTGACAGCCGTATCCGTCAGCCGCTTATCCGACAATGCTTTTATATAGTCGTCCGGACTGAAATGCCAAGGAAGCATATTTTTAAACATACCGAATAATCTTTGCGCTATATTTATTCCACCCATATCAAAGTCACCGGAATAATACATCCGTGTATTGCTTGTAAAACCGAGCAGGCTTATGCACGCGCCCTTAGGCTGCCCCGCGGTGCATATCAGCGAAACACCCTTAGTCCTTCGGGCAAGCGCCGTAAAAACAGCGGGATTTTCTACTATATACAAGGTATTATTCAAAGCCTCCGCGCGCTCTATGTCTGTCAGATTTCCGATATTAAGAGTAAATGCTTCATTCCTTTCAAGAAACGCTTTGTATGCCGGATGCTCTCCGTTACCGTCATAAAGTCTTATATTTTTGCAATAAACAAAGCTCGAAACCATGTCGCTGTATAGTCCTGCCTTTTCAAGCAGCTCACTTCTGTCAGAAGCGCCTTTTATCTGCTCTGTTCCTGTCAGATACATAATTGCATAATTAAACAGCTGACCGCATGAGGTACCATCGTCAAGCATATGCGGATCACCCGACACCTCTGCCGCGAATACCGGCAGCAGCTGCGGTTTTCCAAGCTTTTCAAGTGCTCGGCAAACAATAGATATATCATGTCTAAGCAGCTTTCTGTCCTCGTTAAAACGCTTTGAAAAGACGTTTTTATTTTCAAGCATATATTGCACCCAATCCGCCGCCGTACTACCTTTATATTCAATGCATATATCATTAAAGAAATTTTCTTTTTCGCTTTTTTCGGCCGTCAGTCTGTCGCTGCGTGTTATAAGCTCATCTTTGAAATAAAGCTTAAGAAGCTCCTCAAGACCAATATGGAATCTGCTGTTAAGAAGTGCTTTGTCAAGCTCTTTTAGCGCAACCTTTATGTCACTGCCGTCATATACTCTGCCGAGCAACCCTCCAATTGCGCTGCGTTCCTCATCCGACGTATTTTTCAGAACAACGCTGCCGCCGATATGTGAAAGTGAGATATATTTGTTTCGACATAAGCTCATAAGCCGCTTAAATATGTCATTGTGGAAATATTCCTCTGCTGTCATACTACAAGCTCCTTGTTTTTTCCGTTCCATTTATACCGCACTACCGATACAGTGTCAGCGTTATTCGGACGTATCAGCTCGCATATCGAAAGTGACGGCACGGTGCTGTATGTTCCCCACAGTACCTGAGAGTTAATAATATATGAAAGCTTAAGCTCCTCCATTATGCGGAACATATCGGCAATATTCTTATCATCAATTCCGGCGAAAGCCTCATCAAGCGAAATGAGCTTCGGCGCCTCGGCCGATGCCTTTGCATACCTTGCATAGACTGACGCGAACAGCGGAACATACATCGCCATTGCTTTCTCACCGCCGCTGAACCGATAAAATGCGGTATTGGTAAGCTCCTTTTTCTGATCGCCTGTCATTCTGTAAAACAGTCTAAACTCAAACCATTTTCTGTAATCGAGAATTTCTTTTAGTATCGTGTGCATACTTTCCGCATCATCACTCTCATCACGGCGCAGTCTTGCCGCTTTAAGCTTTGAGCGGAAATGCTTTGATATTCTTTCGATATTTTCATCGGTAAGAATCTTGCTGTCGGTCCGCAGCAACGCCACAAGTTCCTTTGTATTCAACTGATCCTCGGAATCCGCGGGTTTGCTCTTCCATTCCAATGAAAAGCTTAGTCCGCTCGAGGTGTCCATGCTTATCATTTTCTTGTTCATTTCCTCAACCCAGCGTTCACTGTTGCTTATTCTTGCACGCATCTTTCTTCCGACCGTATCAATCAGCAAGTCCTCAAACAGCTCCTTATCCTTCTGAGTAAGCAGTTCTTCATTCTCGCGGATTTCCCGCTCCAGATACTCTATAAGCGCGTAAAAATCCGTTTCTGTTCCGCGCACTCTCGCCATAAGTCTGATTCTGACGCGATCCACTGTTCCGCGCTGTTCCATATCGGTAAAACATTCATTCTCTGTTACGCTGTAATCCGTAAGCTCGACTTTTTCTTCATAATATTTTTGCGACAGTCTGATACGCAAATCTGAAAGAGATTTGTCCGGTCTGTTCCTTGCCGCAGTTTCCGCAGCCTTTATAAGGTTATCCGCCTTTATATCGTTATATCCAAGCTCAAGCTCCTCGGAAAATACAGTTTCGCAATAACCGCACTCCAGTTCCGCTTCCGCAAGCTTTATATTGACAGCCTCAAGCTCTTTTTTATTATTATCATTATTGAGTTCGCTTTTGTCTATAAGACGCTGTGAATCTCTCAGCTTACGGGGAATCTCATCAAGCTCGCGCTGCATTGATTCAATCTCGCGTTCTGTATTTTCAAAGCCGTTTTTGCGTTTTATTTCCTCGCAATTTTCCTTTTCGCCCTTCGCCTTATTCAGGCTGAGCTTTATGTCGCGTATATCAACAAACAAATCATCTATCTGATATCCGAGCTCTTCTATTTTTTCATTAAGATTTCTGATATTGCTTGTGCATATGCACATATCTTTATAAACCGCAATCAGTATATTCAGACTGCTTCGGTAATCCTCCATGTAATCATCCGCGTTCTGATAAGCTTCTATGCTTTTGTGCAAATCAAACTGTTCACAGTTCTTACCAAGCGTCATCTGCCGCTCGTTAAGCTTGCAAAATGCTTTATTCACCTCGTCCTTCAGACGTTCAAGCTCTCCGGCACAGTTTTCTTCTTTTATATGCAGATTTTTCAATATTGATAATGCTTCTGTAATATCTTCTGTTGACGGCGCGTTATTATATTCGTCATGCATAATCTCCAACTCATACTTCAGAGCCTTCTCTTCTTCGCCAAGACGGTTGTAATCCTTCTCCAACGCATAAACGTCGCTGTTGAGCTGTTTAAGGATTTCCTCCTTATGCCTGCGCCGCGACTCGGCACCTATATATCTCGACGGTCTTTTTCCGCTGGTAAAGCCGTTAAGTATGCTTATACCGTAGCTTCCGTCACACTTTATATATAACTCTCCGTCCCCGTCCGTAATTCCTGCAAGAGCATCTTCAATATCGGCAGTCGGTATATCGGTATTTTTTTCAGCGCATAGCGGTATGGCAATGCTTGTATCTCCGTCATTATTTATCGGGACAATAAATTTATCGGCGGCTCCGTCCGATACAGGCAGCTCAGATCTGTACCGCTTTGGAATTATCAGCGAATTCAAAAGACCCATCTCCCAAAGAGCCTCCTCTATAACCGCGCGTTCCTCCTCTGTTGTGTCAGCGTCAAAGTCGCAGGCACGGTATAACGGAATATACGGGATTTTGTGTTTGTCAAGTTCCCTTCTGAACGATTCCTGTTCTTCTGTAAGCTCGGGTGCAATTTCCGGCTGTGACTGTATCTCAAGGATTTTCTTGTTCAGCTCGTCCATCTCTTTTTCAAGACTGTCAAGCTTGTTATCTATAAGCTTTATCCTTGTATTACAGTCTGATTTTTTATCACCGTATGCCTTCTCGATTTCTGTTCTTGCAGCTGTGCTGTCGGCAAAATCCTCAAATGCATATACCGCCTGTGAGGTTCGCTGCAAAGCCTCGTCAGACATCATAAGATATTCGTTGCTTTTATTCCACGCATACAGCTTTTCAACAAACGCACTTTTTTCTTCGTTAAACGTATTTTCCGCTTTTTTTATTTCTGAAGAAATTTCGTCATATCTTGCCTTTTCCTTTGAGTGCTGTTCATTGAGGCTATCGTATTCTTTCTCGGCAGCCTCCACAGACTTAAAGCACTCAATAACCCGTTTCAGACCATTGATATAATTCTTTACAGATACGTTAATATCAGAAAATTCAAAATCTTCCGAGCCGATGATTTCTTCAACAAAGAATTTATGCTCGCCAAATGCCGCTTCCTCGGCATAGTCGGTCATATCCGAAAGAGTTTTTGAAAATTCGGATTCCTTAAGCTCATATTCGTTTTTGTTTTCCTCAAGCTTAATCTCTGACTGACGCTTGGCATATTCGCATTGATCTTTTCTGTGCTCCTTATCCTTTAAATTTTCTTTTTCTTTGTCTATCTCACCTTCAAGCTCCATAATGCGCTGATTCAGCTTGTATATATCTGTTTCTTTGTATTTTTGCAGCTTATCGTCAAGCTGTGTCTTTCGTTGATTGAGCGTTTCTATCGTATTGCTTTCTCTGACTATTGTTTCCTCATTCCGAGCTATATCAGCTGTCAGATCTGAAGCTTGTTTCTGCAGCTCATGAAGTGAATTAAGCGCGTTTATAAAAGCCTCCGCTTTGTAGTACAGAACTCCGCTGTTATATTTATCGTAAATAGTCCTTAGTCTGTTTGCACTGTCAGATGCTGCTTTCAATGCGGCAATAGACGCTTCTATATTATCCATGTTTTCTATCGCCTCGGACATCGGGCGCAGGTCTTCGTCCGACAGGGGCTTGAGTGATTCCTCCATAATCTCATAAAGAACAGTGGGCTTATAGTCCTTTGAAAGCTTCGGTGAACGCAGTTGAACAAGAAGATCTATAAGCTGCTCATATTCCGCCACATCATTGAAACCGAATATATAATTATTCACCATTGCCTTGTAATCTGCCGCGCGCTCACAAAATTCCCCGATTCCGTTATCAAGTATTCTGTTTTTCAGCTCGCGTTTTGTGAGAGGGATTTTATCACCCATTTCCTTGTATAGATAAAAGTCTTTTCCTATTCTCTTGCCATCGGTAATCGAAAAGCCCCAGAATTCCACCGGCTTGCCGCGTCGCGCTCTTAAGCCTATTCCTATTGTCAGATAATTTCCGGAGCGGGGTTTGACAAATTCCATATACAAATATCCTGTGTTCTCATCACGGTTGTCGCCGTCCATAAGAAGATAATTTTCAATTTTTCTGGAATTTGTTCCGAACGGGTCAAGACGCTTTGCGCTCCTGTTGCCGTCGAGCAGCAACGGAATAAAGCTCTGCATGGTAACGGATTTACCTGAGCCGTTTGAACCACGCAGCAAAAGTCTGCCGTCAGAAAACTCAAACTCCTCCTCGTCATAGTACCAGAAATTAATCAGACCGATTTTATTTATAACCCATTCGCTCATTTGCTTCTACCTGTCTTTCTGTTATAATCAGTCGGATATTCTCCGATAAGCTTTCCTGCAAGCGGAAGAATAGTAACCCTGTCTTCATCATATTTAAACATCGAAAAGCTTCGCATATACAGTATGATTTCATTTGTTACTTCCTCCGGTGTCATTTCGCGATAAGTCTTGCTCCAGCCACTTTTGTGTCCTCTTATCAGCTTTATCACTATACTGTAAAATTCGGGATATGTCATAGTAATCCGTTCGTTATCCGGAATTTCCATAGTATTTCTTATCATATAATTAAGCTGAAGCACAATATCAGATATTGCCTTTGATGAAGGAAATACATTTTTAAAGCTGTTTGCTTGCGGCAGCACAAGCATTGCCGCGCTGCGGTGAATATCAAGTCGACAGTCGGTCATTTTTTCAATATCCTCTCGTATCCTGCCTCTGATATTCTTTATATATCCGAAGTCCGCCTCCTCATCACTGTAAACCACAGGACTGAACAGCAGCTTGCGATATACCCTATGGCGGCGGTAATCACCCTTATCATGGTCTATGTTTATATCCGTTTCATTTTCTATATCATCAATTGTCATACCCTCGGTAACAGGTCGCGTGAACAGACGCGCAAAATAGCGGGATAAGCCTGTGCTTTCATAAAGCACATCATTCTCCGCATTCTCCGCGAATAGAGTCGTGTCACCGTCATATGTGTTTATAAGACCGACAGACGAGGCAAACTTCATAACCCTTACAAGAGCCTTTCTATGTCTGAACATAGTCCAGTCAACCTTGCATATATCATTCGCATTCATTATTATATTTTCGGTAAGTTGTGACAGAATAAACCTCTCACCCTTGTTCTTTCTTTCCAGAAAAATCAGAACAAAACAAAGCAGAGCGTAATCAAGCTTGTCCTCAAAACCGGGCAGCCCCATCCATATCTGCGCACGCGCCGGAATTTTTTCGAGCTTTACAAAATCAGGCTTCAATATCAGTCTGCACCCCAGCTTTTCCCTCGCAAAATCGGAAAGCTGCTTATAGTTGTCTTTTACAGAATAATAGGTTTCGGGATCCTCCGCTTTAATAATCCAGAACCTTTCAAGTAAATTTATAAATTCTTTCATGACACCAACCCAAAATCAAGGATAAATGCGGGCATAACAAGCTCGCCGTCATCACATTTCAAAATGCATTTACGTCCGTTCTCAGGCTCTGTAAGCTTAAATTCCCAGCCGTACTCCGTCCTGAACAAACTGTCCTTATTCTCTCTGCTTTTTGCGCTCGAAATCCAGCTAAGAAGAATAGTCCGCGTTTGGGCGTCTATTTGCGGCAGCTGCTCCATAATTATTTTACCGTCCTGAATTAAAGCTTCAATACTCTTTCGGCTCCGCTCCGCTTCCTTTATATATTCCTCCAGAAGTTTCTTTTTATCTTCGGATTTGTCTTTTATCGCGCTCTGCTTTTGCTTTTCGCGGTAGGTTGTCACTCGCGGCTTTATTACAAGCTCTGTCGGCGGTTCGTCATAAATACCGCTTGAAATACTCTCTGTGCTCCGCTCGGTATCGGTTGCTATGTGGCAGGTGTTTGTCAGTCCGAACAGCAGTGATGAAAGACAGTGCGCAGCTTCTATGTTTTCGCAGTCCATAAACATTTTTGCAAACAGCCTGTACTCCTCTTTTCGGCTTGCCATTGAATTTACATTTTCCGCAAGCACCGCCGCATATCCGGTAAGGCTTCTGATTACACTGTTTGTAATACTCATAATATGTTCCATTCCGGTATCGCCGCTTTCGGTAAACCAACGGTACAGATTGTTATATTTTGAATAAACATCATCTGCAATATCATCTCGCGCAACGGTTCCGTTCCATCTCGGTACAGAATTTTCGTAATCTATAATGCGCTCAAGAACTGTGTCCTTTATACCCGCACAATCTTCAAGCTCCTGCGCTATTGCCGCGCCGTTTTTTTGTATTCCCTTTACAAAGCTCCGCAGATAACGTATTATATCATCCTTCATCACAATAAACTGCCGCGCAGTTGAACTGTCCTCTCTTTTAAGGAAGGAGAAACATTTCATATAGTCCTGATATTCACGGTTCAGACGCTTGAAATTTTCACTCAGCGCCCTCCACCACGAATAAAGCTCCGTATCCTCGGCATTGGGCATATCGCGCAGCTGTTCAATCTGCACGCGGATTGTTCCTATAAGACCTATGTCAAGTGAAGAACCCTCAACATTCATATTTTCAAGTATAACCGTAAGCCGCTCTATTTCCACTGAATAATCAGACATCTGATACCTAAACTTCTTGTTTTTAAATTCCTGAAGCTTGAAAATATTATCTGTGTCAAGATCGTTTATGAGATTTCCCCATTCCACGAGATTTTCAAGATCCTGTCTGCATTCGTCAATGCTGTAATCACTGATATACTCTTTCACCTCATCATAAACATCGTTCGCATTGAGCCAGTAGTTAATCCGCTCATGATTAATATAAAAAAGACGCATGATGAGCCTATACCTTGCGTGGTTGTCAACCGAAAGATATTTTGTTTCCGTTATTGCCTTTGTCAATGTCGGTGTAAGCTTCATTTTGCACCTCCGTAGTTTTATGATTATCTACAGTAAGTATAGCATAAAACATACAGAGCGTCAATGCGGAATACATCATAAAACAACAGCTTTATTCGCGATGGCAATGTTGATTTAAATTCAAAGGTTATGCTATATCGAATCCGAATCAAAATGTTTTGTCAACAAAGCTTAAACAGCCGAAAATCCAATTATTTAGCCGAAATCCTGCACAAATAACATATAATTATTTTGTTATATGTCACAAAATATAATCTTTTTCTTGACCTTCAGAATGAGAATGACTTATAATTAATACTGAATAAGGTATCGAAATAAAAACAGTAGGCTTGTAATAGCTCTTGAATAAATTCATATTTGCACAATATAAAGAGAGGTAAGAAAAATGGAAAAATCAAAGGTATATTTTACAAAAACAATTTCACCGGAGCAGGTAATAGAACTATATGACCGCGTTGGTCATGAGCTTAGCGGAAAGACGGCTATAAAGCTTCATTCGGGTGAGGCGGGAAATCAGAACTTTTTGAAGCCTGAATTTTGGAAGCCGGTTATAGAAAAGGTTGGCGGAACTGTTGTGGAATGTAACACGGCATATGAGGGCGCGCGAAATTCTACTTCAAAGCATATTCAGCTTATGCATGACCATGGCTGGGATAAATATTTTGATGTAGACCTTATGGATGGTGAAGGTCCTGATAAGGTGCTTGATATCCTCAACGGCAAAGCGATTAAGAAAAATTATGTGGGCAAGAATATTGCTAATTACAATTCAATGCTTGTGCTGTCCCATTTTAAAGGACATCCGATGGGCGGATACGGCGGTGCGTTAAAACAGCTTTCAATAGGGTGCGCTTCAAGTGCGGGAAAGGCTTATATTCATTCGGCAGGCGTTACGGATGATCAGAATATTGTCTGGAAACATACAGCCGAGCAGGACAGCTTCCTTGAAGCTATGGCGGATGCGGCAAAATCGGTTATTGATTTTTTCAAAGGTAATATTGTATATATCAACGTTATGAAAAATCTCTCTGTTGACTGTGACTGTTGCTCTGTTGCGGAGGATCCGTGTATGCAGGACATTGGCGTTCTTGCGTCGCTTGATCCTGTGGCAATCGACCAGGCATGTATTGACCTTGTGTATGCAGCGACAGACGATCCGGGTCAGAAGCATTTTCTTGAAAGAGTGGAATCACGTCACGGTATACACACTATTGAAGCTGCTGCGGATATTGGCTGCGGCTTGAGAGAGTACGAGTTAATTTGTATTGATTGATAACAGATAGCTTTTTGCTTGATTATTTTTAAAGCGAAAGAAGCGCCGTCTGTTCACTTTTGTTTAATCAAAGACACTGCAAGTTTAGCTTGGTGAAAACGGACATATGCGTGTCCTTTTTGCGCACAATGATTATGATACAATACAGCTTACTGTAATTTCGTGGACAAGCAGGAAAAATAGTGTATATTGATAATGTGCTGATATTATGAATGTTATCATTTAAGAAATTGACAAGAATAAGAATGTGAAACGGTGGAGCTGATAAACGAAAAGCTTCGTGAACGTCGCAGCAGATAAAAGGAGAGTGTATATGGAATATTGTAAATTACAGATATGCTGCTTGCTGATAATTTTATATGTGGTGCTTGTATATTTCGGTGAGCTAAAGAAACTTAAAAAAAGACACAAATTTTCATTTTTTGACGGACTGCTTATTTTAAGCGTTGTGTGTATAATACTTGACGGAATAACCGCATATACGGTAAATCATCTTGAGAACATAAACGGAACAGTAAATATTATACTGCATATTCTGTTTTTGCTTAGCCTTGATTCGGTTATTTTTCTGCTGTTTTTATATATGCTTTCAAATACCGGCGGCATGCCTAAAAGAAAAGCCGGCTCTGTGCTTTTGTATGCTCCGTATGTTTTAAATGTAATTATAGTGGTGCTTAATATAAATTCGCTTGAGTACCGCACAGGAGACATTACAAATTATTCAATGGGTGTTGCGGTATATGCCTGCTTTATCATGGTTGGAATTTACCTTATTATGACAATGGCAGTTTTCTTCGGACGATGGAATTATATTGAGGCGAGAAAAAGAGTAAGTATATTTACATATCAGTTTGTATTAACCTTTGTGACTGTTATTCAGATGATAGTTCCGGAGGTGCTAATCAGCAGTATTGGGGTAACAATTCTTATTCTCGGTGTATATATGAATATGGAAAATCCTACACTTGAGGAGCTTAAACAATATCATAATGAAATGGTTCAGTGTTTTGCAACACTGATTGAAAACCGTGACGACAGCACGGGAGGTCATATAAAACGTACAAGTATGTATGTAAAGCTGATAGCTGAGGAGCTGCGTCAAAGAGGATATTACAAAAATATTCTTACAAGAGATTACATTGCAAATCTGATTAAAGCCGCGCCTATGCACGATATAGGAAAAATTTCAGTGCCTGACGCTATATTGCAAAAGCCGGGCAAGCTGACTGCTGAGGAATTTGAAATAATGAAGCTTCATTCCGAAAACGGCGGGAAAATAATTCAGGAAACCTTCGCAAACTTCGGAAACGAGGAATATCTCAAAATGGCATATGAGGTTGCGCGCCATCACCATGAAAAATGGAACGGCAAGGGCTATCCCGATGGACTCAAAAGAAAGGAAATTCCGCTGTGCGCAAGAATTATGGCGGTGGCTGATGTGTTTGATGCGGTGTCGGAGAAGCGCTGCTACCGCGATGCTATGCCGATGGATAAATGCTTTGAAATTATTGAAAGCGGCAGTGGACAGGACTTTGATCCGCTGATTGCAGAGATATTTATTGAAATTAGCGATAAGGTTGAAAAGGTACACAGTGACTTTAATGCGGTTTTGAAAGGGCAGTAAAATGACAAGTATAGTTATGAAAAAAGGATTGAATTCAAACGCGCTGAAAATTATTGCTATA
>JALEPO010000181.1 GCA_022768695.1 Clostridia bacterium | reverse complement strand
GAAGAAAAGAAGAAGGCTCTTGAGGCTGTTTTTGAGGTTATAGAAAAGGAATACGGAACAGGAAGTATAATGAAGCTTGGTGATACACATACGGCAAGCGTTGACGCTATTCCTACAGGTTCACTTATGCTTGATAAGGCGTTGGGAGTAGGAGGAATGCCAAGAGGCAGAGTTATTGAAATATACGGACCTGAATCCTCAGGCAAAACTACAGTTGCACTGCACGTTGTAGCAGAGGCGCAGAAAATGGGTGGCGAGGCTGCATTTATCGACGCTGAGCATGCGCTCGATCCGGTTTACGCTGAAAAGCTTGGAGTCGATATTGACAATCTTATTGTTGCGCAGCCGGATACCGGCGAGCAGGCACTTGATATTGCCGAGGCGCTTGTGCGAAGCGGCGCTCTTGATGTTATAGTAATTGACTCTGTAGCAGCGCTTGTACCTAAGGCTGAAATTGAAGGCGAAATGGGTGATACTCATGTGGGCTTGCTTGCAAGACTTATGTCGCAGGCATTAAGAAAGCTTACTGCAATAATTTCAAAATCGGGAACTGTAGTAATATTTATTAATCAGCTTCGTGAAAAGGTAGGTGTTGTTTATGGAAATCCGGAAACGACACCAGGCGGACGTGCGTTGAAATTTTTTGCGTCGGTAAGACTTGATGTAAGAAGACAGGAGGCAATCAAGAACGGAACTGAGCTTATTGGTAATAAGACAAAGGTAAAAGTTGTAAAAAACAAAGTTGCGCCGCCGTTTAAAGAGGCTGAGTTTGATATTATGTACGGTCAGGGTATTTCAAAAGAAGGAAATATTCTTGATGTAGCGGTAGACAGCGGAATTATTAAAAAATCCGGCGCATGGTTTAGCTATAATGGCGAGAAAATTGGTCAGGGACGCGATAATGTGCGTAAATTTATGATTGAAAATAAAGAATTCACCGCAGATATTGAACGTCAGGTAAGAGAAATTCTTGGCATGAGCGGTAAACATGAAGTTCAGGAAGTATCAAAAACAAATGAGGTTGTAGAAATAGCTGAAAATATAGGTGAAAATGTTCAGTGATAATACTATTTTTACTAAAATTTTAATCAATATTAAAAAATCTATTGACGCGGAGTGTTTTTTCGGGTATTCTAATATATGTAAATGATTTTAGTTGTCGAAACGAATAACAAATATTATAAATTGAAAGACGAGGGGGCACTTTAAATGGTTTCAAATGAAGTCACAGTTCAAAACTCAGTAGGTCTGCATGCAAGACCGGCAACATTCTTTATCCAAAGAGCCAATGAATTTAAGTCGAGTATATGGGTTGAAAAGGATGAAAGACGTGTTAATGCTAAGAGTCTTTTAGGTGTTTTATCACTTGGTATTGTAAAGGGTTCAAAGATTTCTATTATTGCTGACGGTAGTGATGAAGAAGAGGCTGTTAAAACTCTTATTGAGTTAATCGAGTCAAACTTCTCAGAATAATTTAAAACAAAATTTTATATGAATAACTCTACATAAATTTATGTAGAGTTATTTTGTATAATAGATGTTATAAACAGAGGGGGTATTACGCATGTTCGATTTTGATGAAGAGTTGAAAAATCTTCCGGAGGAACCGGGCGTGTATCTTATGCATGATTCCTCTGATAAAATAATTTATGTCGGTAAGGCAAAAATTTTAAAAAACAGAGTAAGACAGTATTTTCAGAAAAATTCTAATCATACACCGAAAGTTTTGGCAATGGTATCAAATATCGCATATTTTGAATATATTGTTACAGATTCGGAAACAGAAGCACTTGCGTTAGAATGTAACCTAATAAAAAAATACAGACCTAAATATAATATTTTGCTGAAGGACGACAAGCACTATCCTTATATAAAGGTCACTATAAACGAGGATTACCCCAGAGTAATGAAGGTTAGAAAATTGCAAAAGGATGGGGCAAAGTATTATGGACCGTATGTATGCGGAAGCACGATAAAAAATACACTTGATATTGTTCAAAAGCTGTTTATTCCGCCAACCTGCCACAGAAAATTCCCTCAGGATATCGGTAAGGGCAGACCATGCCTCAATTATCATATAAATAACTGTTTTGCACCATGCACAGGCAGAGTTTCAAAGGAAGAATACCGCCGTGTTTTTTTTGATATATGCCGTTTTCTTGACGGAAACCACAAGGAATTGATAGAGTCGCTTACAGAAGATATGAAGACTGCGTCAAAAATGCTGGAATTTGAAAGGGCGGCCGCGCTTCGTGATAAGATAAACGCAATAACCGATATTGAGGAAAAACAGAAAATTATAAATACTGATAAACAGGATGACAGGGATGTTATTGCGGTTGCATATGATGAGAATATAGCCTTTTGTGAAATATTTTTTGTAAGAAGTGGAAAGGTTTTAGGCAGAGAAAGCTATAAGATTGATAATGCTCAAAATACAGCTCCGGAGGAAATTGTGACAGATTTTGTAAAGCAGTTTTATCAGAACTGCGATTATATTCCCGGGGAAATACTGACTGAATATGAAATCTATGATAAGGAGCTTATTGCAGATTGGCTCAGAGCAAGAAAAAATAAAAAGGTAAAGATAATTGTGCCTAAGCGCGGCGAGAAGCTCCAGCTTGTCAGGATGGTTAAGAAAAATGCTGACATGGCTTTGGAGAACTATAAGCTTAAGGTTATGAAGGAACGTGAGAAAAATAAGCTTCTTGACACATTGCAGGAAACGCTTGGACTTTCAAAATCTCCCGGTCGTATTGAGGCATACGATATTTCAAATATCAGCGGTGCGGACAATGTTGGTGGTATGGTTGTTTTTGAAAACGGCAAGCCAGCAAAGCGAAAATACCGCATTTTCAAGATAAAATCCTTTGATGGTGCAGATGATTACGCTGCAATGAAAGAGGTAATTTATAGAAGATTTCGTCATGCACTGGAGGAAGAGGAAAAAATAAATAATGGTGAAATGAGGCTGTCAGATGCAAAATTTCTTCCGTTGCCCGATTTAATACTGCTTGACGGCGGAAAAGGACATCTCCATGTAATTAGCGAGCTTATGGAAATGCTTGATTCGGACATTCCCGTTTTTGGTATGGTAAAGGATGACCGTCACAGAACGAGAGCTCTGGTTTCAAAAAACGGAGAGCTTGGAATAAGTCCTGTCAGCGCTGTTTTTAAGCTGATAACATTTATTCAGGACGAGGTGCATAAGACAGCTATTGAGTATCACAGAAAGCTGCACGGAAAAATTGAGTCTGAATTGGATAAAATTCCGGGAATTGGCGAAAAAAGACGAAAAGCACTATTGACTATGTTTGGTTCTGTTGATAAAATAAAAGTGGCTGATGTCGATGAACTGCTAAACGTTCGTGAAATGGACAGAAAATCAGCAGAAGCTGTTTATGATTATTTTAGACGAGGTAATAATGTTTAGATTAAATAAAAAAGGAAATATAAAATATTATACAATTTCATCATTTGAAAAAACAGGTATAATAAAGCATGGTTTTTCAACTCGTGAGGGCGGTGTGAGCAAAGACTGCTATTCATCTATGAATTTAAGATTTAACTGCGAAGATTCGAGAGAAAATGTTCTTGAAAACTACAGACTGATATCCGAAGCACTTGGAATGGATGTAAACAGATTAGTTTTGTCAAAGCAGGTTCATGAGGATGTTATCCATACAGCTGACGAATCAGACTGCGGAAACGGTATAACTCGTGAAAACAGCTTTACAAGTGTTGACGCCCTTATTACCGATAAAAAAAATGTTCCTATCGTGACCTTGTTCGCGGATTGTGTGCCGTTGTTTTTTCTTGATAAAAAGCAGGGTGTAATTGCGTTGGCGCATTCGGGCTGGAAGGGTACAGTAAAAAGAATAGGACAAAAAACTGTCGAAAAAATGAAACGTGATTACGGAAGCAATCCGGCAGACATCCTTACTGCCATAGGTCCGTCAATCCAAGAGGACCATTTTGAAGTTGGGGATGAAGTTGCGGAAATATTTATTAATGAATTCGGGTCGGATACCGCGGTAAAATACGGAAAAAAATATCATGTAAATATGCAGAAAGCAATAATAAAGCAGTTTGAAGAGGCGGGAATACCGAGAGAAAATATAGATAATTCAGGGATATGCACATATTGTAACAGTGATCTGCTTTTCTCGCACCGAAGGACGAACGGCAGACGAGGAAACCTTGGTGCGTTTATGCAATTAATTTAACGGAGAACTAAAATGAAGAAATTTTTGAGTGTTCTGCTTGCGGCAATGATAATGTTTACTGCTGCCGGCTGTGATATGATAGACAGAGTAAAGGAAGAATTATTTTCTGAACAGGAAAATACAATTGAATTAGAAAACGGCGAGCAGGATACGGAGATTTCAAACAGTATCAACGTAGGCGTGCTTGATTTTGATACCTTTAATCCGCTGACAACTGAGTCAGAAACCGTAAGAGAAGCAATGGAGCTTGTATTTGAACCGCTTTTTGAATTGGACGAGCAAATGCATATTATTCCTGTGCTTGCTGAAAGTTATGTATTATCAGCGGACGGAAAGAAAGTGTCAATAACACTAAAAAGCGGCATAAAGTGGCATGATGGCTCAGAGCTGGATGCATATGATGTAGGCTATACTATAAAAAACATCCGAAACGGAATGACAACATATACAGATTTGCTTTCCGGTGTGGCTGACCACAAAATTACAGGTGATACATCATTGGAAATAACACTTCGCAATCCTGTGCCTAATTTTGTGGCATTACTTACATTTCCGATTGTAAAATATCAGACTAAACTTGACAAAAGCAACACATATACTCCTATAGGCACGGGCCCGTTTAAATTTGATGGAAAGCTGTCAACAGATAAAATGCAGTTCAGCGCGTATGACGAATATAGAGAGGGCAGACCTGCTGCTGATAAGGTTTTTGTTGTATTTGCCCCGGATTTGAATAAATATCATTCAATGTTTGAGGCAAGCGAAATAGATGTTATAACAAGTGATATGGTCGATTTGACTCAATATATGCCTAAAGGCGGAATAAAGATAAATAAATTTGTGACAAATAAGCTGACATTTTTGGGATATAACTTTCATACGACATCTCTTTGGGGCAATGAAACAAGAGTAGGACTTTCACAGTTGATAGATAAGGATGATATTATCACTTCAGTAATATATTCTCACGGATTTCCGGTAGATGTCCCCATAAATCCATCATCTTACCTGTACAGTGCGGATAAAACAGTTTTTCATGCGGATGAGATTTCAGCGGTTGAGCATTTAAAAAAGGATGGCTGGGAATTAAATCCAGCAGGTAATTATGTAAGAAATTTCAATAACAGCAAACAAGCTCTTTCATTACGCTTACTGACAAACGGAGAAAGTGCCGAGAAGGTAGGAGTAGCAAATAAAATAGCGGAATATTTCGGGAAAATGGGTGTAGTAGTGAAGGTTGAGGCTGAAACGTATGATAGATATATTAATCGTATAAATGAAAAGGATTTTGATATGTTTATCGGCGAGATAGAGCTTGGTTCAAATTTGGATTTATCCCCGCTTATAGCATCATCATGGAATTATTTCACATATAAAAACACTGATGTCGATACGCTTATCGCGCAGCTTGGAATGACATCCGGAGAGGAAGAACAAAAGCTGCTTTTTAACCAACTTGCAGATATATTGATGAAGGATATGCCGTTTGTTCCACTTTATTATCGCGAGGGATGCGTGCTTTCGGGAGCAAAAATTAAGGCAGGAGTTGAACCGAGTGTAAGCACATTTTACCGTAACTGCGAAAAATGGAGTGTAAAATAATGAATACAGTAATAGTAATAGGAGCCGGCGCCGCAGGGCTTATAGCGTGCGGAACGGCGGCAAAAACAGCAGATAAGGTCATTCTTATTGAGCGTAACGATATTATAGGCAAAAAGCTGCTTATCACTGGCAAAGGGCGATGCAATATTACTAATTCGGCGGAGATTGAAGACATAATTGCATCATATCCGCATAATGGAAAATTTATGTATTCTGCACTGTATACGTTTACTAATGACGACATAGTAAATCTGTTAGAGAGCATGGGAGTTAAAACAAAGGTAGAACGCGGTGGAAGAATTTTTCCGGTGAGTGATAAATCAAGGGATGTAGTAAATGCGTTAAAGAAATACGCGTTGCGTGAAAATACGAAGCTTGTATTTGCAAAAGTAAATAAGCTCATTATAGAAAACGGAAAAATAAAGGGTGTAAATACTACTAAGGGTGATTATTTTGGTGACAGCGTAATTGTATGCACAGGCGGAAAATCATATCCTAAAACCGGTTCTACCGGCGACGGATATATGTTTGCTAAGCAGGCAGGGCATACTGTAGTAGAACCTAAGCCGTCGCTTGTTCCGATTGTGACCGCGGAAAAGTGGACTGCGGAATTAATGGGATTGTCGCTCAGGAATATATCGTTGACTGCATATAATTCAAAAAATAAAAAGGTATTTTCGGATTTTGGTGAAATGCTTTTTACTCATTTTGGAATATCGGGACCGGTTGTGCTTTCAATGTCTGTACACCTCAAAGAGCAGGAAAAGTATAGAATAGAGATTGATTTGAAGCCGGCGCTTAATGAAGAGCAGCTTGACGATAGGATTTTGCGTGATTTTGAAAAATATAATAAAAAGCATTTGATTAACAGCTTGGATGATTTGCTTCCGAAAGCATTGATTCCTGTTATAATTAATTTATCCGGAATTGAGCAGCATCGTCAGACAGGAACAATAACGCGTGAGGAACGCATGAAGCTTGCAGCACTGCTGAAGCATCTGCCTCTGACGTTTAAAGGCTTTCGTCCGATAGATGAAGCTATAGTAACGTCCGGAGGAGTGAAGGTAAGTGAGATAAATCCGTCAACGATGGAGTCGAAAAAAGTATCGGGCTTGTATTTTGCCGGTGAAGTTATAGATATAGATGGATATACCGGCGGCTATAATTTGCAGGCAGCGTGGTCTACGGGGTATCTTGCCGGAATGAATGCGGCGGAATTTTAGTTTAAAGGAGAATAAAATATGAGTTTGGGCAGCAAGGAAATATGCAAGGCAGCTGTAAAGATGGCATTGTCAGATGACAGAAGAGAAGAAGCGGCATTAAAGTCAGACTTTCTAAAGGATGGTATTAAAACCGTGGCAATTGATTTCGGCAGTGATTTTACAACTGCTGTTCCCAAAATCCTTGAAAGAGCTGTTGTGGCAGCGCGCAGAGAAGGCGTGATTGGTGAAAGTCATGCTGAAGAAGGCGCAGTTGCCGGAGCGGCGCATGAAGCATTGCAGCAGATTGTCAATAAATGCGTGGGACTAAATATGGGCGGTAAAATAGGTATTGCAAGAAATGGCTCGCATATAGGTGTGTGCATCTTTTTGGCTATAGGATTATTAAATCTTAATGATGTGGCAATTGGTATGGGACACAGAGCGGTATAACAGAAAAGGAGAACAGAAGTATGGTACGTGCGATAAGAGGTGCTACAACAGCAGATAGAAATGAAAAAGAATTAATACTTGAGGCGACAGCTGAGATGCTGTTACATATAATAAGCGAAAATGCACTAAATCATGATGATATAATAGATATAATATTTACGGTGACTCCGGATTTGAATTCGGTTTTTCCGGCTGTAGCGGCGCGCAAAATAGGTTTTACAGATGTACCGCTGCTTGATATGGCAGCGCCGGAGATTGACGGAGCTTTAAAAATGTGTATAAGAGCTTTGGTTCATATTAATACGGATAAAGACAATAAAAGTCTGAATCATGTATATTTGAGAGGGGCAAAGGTTTTGCGCCCTGATTTACTTAGAAAGGAAAAATAAAATGAATTGTATTTCAGTAGCTATTGACGGACCTGCCGGAGCGGGAAAAAGCTCGATTTCAAGGACTGTCGCAAAACAGATGGGATTTATATATATCGATACCGGCGCAATGTATCGGTCGGTTGCTTTATACGCTATCGACAAGGGTATAGATACACGGGAAGAAAAAAACAAGGTCATTGAATGTCTTGATGATATTAAGATTGAAATAAAATATACCGATTCAGGACAAAGGATTTTGCTTAATGGAGTTGATGTCTCTGAGGAAATACGTCAGGAAAAGGTTTCTGCCGGAGCGTCGGATGTAGCAGTAATACCTCAGGTTAGGGAAAGACTTATGGATATGCAGCGTAAAATGGCAAAAAGCGCAAATGTAATAATGGATGGCAGAGATATATGCTCATATGTGCTGCCAAACGCACAGGTAAAGATATTTCTCACAGCATCATCTGAGGCTCGTGCAATGAGGAGATATCAGGAACTGCTTGAAAAAGGTATTGAATGTGATTTTGAAACCATAAAAAATGACATGGAAGCACGCGATAAAAATGATAGCAGCAGGGCGGTTTCTCCTTTGAAAAAAGCGGATGACGCAGTGCTGGTGGACACTACTGAGCTGGATTTTGAACAGTCGGTTGAAAAAATAAAGGAGCTTATAAAAAATGCTTTATGAATTACTTCGTACAATGGTACGTATAGCAATGTTTTTTGTATTTAGAATTAAAAAAGTGGGCTGTGAGAATATCCCTAAGGAGGGCGGGGTAATTCTTGCATTTAACCATAAAAGTAACTGGGACCCTGTCATGGCCGGAATTACCTGTAAAAGGCATATTAGGTTTATGGCTAAGGAGGAGCTATTTAAAAATCCTGTTTTTG